>NZ_JBNGOX010000046.1:0-50249 GCF_050589785.1 Carboxylicivirga caseinilyticus
TCAAAGGACTTTCAAATTACTCCGAATGTTTTCAAATTAATTTGAAAGTTTTGCTGGTTTTCATCAAACCAACATGGACTTTACCGGATGCTTACTTTGTTTCTACATTTTCATCGTTTAACCACTTCTTAATTCCCCAAAGCGACTCTTCAAAGATTGGTTGACTAATCATTTTTCTTCGAGGTAATTCCTTAATATCCCGATAAAATGCAATACTATCATTAGGCAACGTATGTACCTCTAAATCCCCATTATAAAATAGAATCTCGTTAAGAGAACCCAGATGAATGTCAAAATAGTAACTTACACCCAATAAGGTATCAATGGGATTCAAACCAAAATATGCGATACCCGATCGGACAGACTCTTTATCTGTGTAGCTTCTATACACACTATGTTTAAATGTATACTCAAAGTAATTATATTCATTAAGATTTGAAGCGTTAGACTTTAGTTTCTCAATATCGGAAACATTCGCACAACTCAATGTAAGTTGGATTATCATTAAAAATAAGCAATGCTTTTTCACGTCTGCTGATTATTTGTTGCACAACTTTAACTGAATGAGACTGTGTTGTACCCTGCTATTATTACAAATATTTTTCTAACTCTTCCATATTTGATGGTCTCGGTGCATCATTGTTAACAATACTTCCTTGCTTGTTAATAATTAAATATCTAGGAATTCCAAAACTGCCAAGCTTTGCTCTTAAATCAGCTTTCAGTTTTGCGTTTGCTCTAATATGGTTGCCAGCAAGGTTATAATATTTTATCATATCTTTCCATCTTATATCGTATATGTCTCTATCTATTGAAATATAAAGCATTTCAATATTATTAGATCTAAAGATCTAAGTTCGTCCTTAAATGCAAATTCATCTTTACAATATCCGCACGAAGTTGTCCAAAGATCAACATATACTCTTTTACCCCTAAAAATCGTAAAGCACTCCTCTAATGAATTAATGTTTTTATAATTTTCTACGAACGTTACTTCTTTCTCAAATTCCGATTCCGCAATTTTTTTATGAAAGTCGATGATTTTTTGAATGGGAGCTTCTAATTCTGCTAAATAGTTACTTGTTGGGAAGTCTACCTTAAATTCTTCTAGCAGATCGATAAGTTCCTTTTCAAATTTATCCTGTCGAGCTGCTCTGATTATATATGATGCCGTATAAAACTCAAGTAAATCTGGTTCTAAGAACTTTTTTGCGATATTTAGCATATAGGTGTGAATATTGCCATTTCCTCTTGCTTTCTTCCTTTGCTCAAAAGTAAAATTAGCTTCAGTATACTCATGATACTCTAATAAATATTGAATATAGGAATATGCCCATTTTGAGCTTAATAATAATTTAGAATCAAATGGATTTTGCAATATAATGTTATTCCAAACCGTATCTATTGAATCAGTCTTGACTTCTAATCCTTTAACTAAGGCATTAGAAAAGTTTATTGCAGTATAAAATTGCAAAGCTGCATTATATAATAGTTTTCTATCAAGTTTTATTTTATCATATAAAACCGAAGGCAAAATTCCGTCATTAAGTTGCACTTCAAATGTTGAAATATCATTTAAATACATTGAATCTAGCTTCTTATTTACGACAGAAATAGGTAAGTCTTTATATTTATACCCAATTTGCGCAGGATTATGTGGGTTAAACAACTTTTGGTATTCCGTCTGAATAACTTTATTCTTGCAGTTATAAGTTATCGTATTTTTACCTTGTTCTGTTTCGATAGTTACATTATATACTTCACCTTGCTCCAATAATAATTGACCATCGTTGTCATTCAAAAAGAGAGTGATAAAGCAAGGTTCTTCTATATTAAGGAGTATTTCAAAGTTCCCCATAGAATCAACTTTTGCAGAAGAACGAAAGTATCCAAAACAAGTACCATTTATTGGCTTAGAGTAACCAATTTCATTTGGAATATCTCCTTTAAATTTCCCCTTAATAATTACTTCTTTGGGTTTTGTTTGACAAGAAGATAAAGTTATTAATAGCAAAAATGTATATTTCAGAATCTGTTTCATATTTATTGTTTTAAGGTTTGGTTACGGTTTAACTATTAAGTCATCTCAATTCGTCGTGATATCACTTAAAAGTAGACAAAGGCGTCAGGACAAGTAAAACGAGCCATGCTTTATTTCCAGCATGTTGGGCACTGGCATTTGTATACTGTTACTTCATTATTTCATCAAACTTTTCTTTACTTATTGTATAAGTCGCATATTCAGAGTCATTTTGAAAACTTTGAACCCAGCCAATAAAAAGGAATATCCAACAAATAATTCCAAATCCCATTATTGCTATTTGTCTATAGTTAAACTTTTTTGCCTCAGAAACTTCAAAATTTGAATCTTTTAATATTGTCCTGTTTAACGAATTAACAGGCTTAAGTAAAAAAACAAATGAAAAAATAGAAATAACCCATAATGATCCTGAAATTGAAACTAAAAAGTCGGCTATAAATAATAGAATAAAAAGAACGACAGAGGAATATCTAATATTTACTTGTAATTGACTGCTATACTTTTTTATCCTTTGAAATAAAGGAATTAGAAAGATAAATGAGAATAATGTCCGTGTTGCAGAATTCACATTTAATTTGTCTTTGTAGCTAAAAAATCTCCAACTCTTATAAATCCACCATATTTTATAAAGTCCAAATGTCAGAATGCATAGAATTATGAACTTTCGTTCACTTATTATTTTAATTTTTTCTTTGGGTTTGTTATTCATTTTGTACGTTATTCATGCTTGTGCCCAACGGTGTCAGGACGAGCAAGCCGTGCCATGCTTTATTTCCAGCGTGTTGGCAATAGTTATTTACAATTCTTTTCAAACTCCTTTAAAACATCTGAATCAAGTTTATTGATGTCAAATCCTAATTCGATTGCTCGGCTTTTATTTTCACAAGCTTCTTCAAATCTTTCAAGTTTTAATAATATTTCTGCCTTCGTTATGTAAGCATTGTCATAATCTGGTTTCAGTTTTATTGTAGAATCAATTTGTTTTAACGCATCTTCAAATAGTTCTAAGTTTTTTAAGCTTTCAGCATAATTATTTTGTATGATATGTTCATTTGGATATTCTTTTGCAAGAACAACTAAAACTTCATAGTTTTCATTATATCTCCCAAGTTCATTTAGAACATTTGCTCTATTTAACTTTGCATAATAGTCTTGTGGGTTCATTTCTAAGTAAGTGTCAAAATCAGCTAAAAGCTTTTCCCAATTCTCCATTTTCCTATAGACATCTACACGTTTCTTTAAAGCTTCTATGTTTTTAGGGGTTCTGTCAAGTACAAAGTTTAGGTCTTTAAGTGATTGATTTAAACTGTCAATTTTATAATAGCAGTAACCTCTTCTTATATAGAATTGCTCTTTCGAATCTAAGAGTTTTATGGCTTTTGAGTAAAAACCAATTGCTTCTGGATAAGCTTTATTTTGTTCTAGTATTTGTCCTTTATAAAAGTTTGCGTCAATATTGTCTGGATTTAGTGCTAGTGATTTATCGAAAAAAACCAATGCCTTATCAATATTGCCGTTTTGTGCTGCTTTCAATCCTTTATTTACAAACTGAACATCTTTCTGTGAAAATGCCTCAAATGATATTAAAGCTAATCCAGTTAATAAAAAGTAGAAGTAAATCCTTTTCATTCGTTTATTATTTTGCTTGATTAAATTTTGCTACGGTTTTCTTTTTAATTATTGCCAATTACTTTATAAACGCTATTATTAAACTAAATCAATTAACTACCTGATATGTTCCATCAAAATCGTTTATAATTAATTGTAATTGTTTAAATAAATCAGACGTTTATTAAACGACTAAATATAAACAAAATAATTATTAATTAGGTGTTATGTAAATTGTATTCGTTGGAATTTTGGGTATTGCTCAATACTAAATAAAAACAGAAAGCTTCTTAAGCCTTATTAATAAAAACAGTTTTGACGCGGTAAAAGCCTTGGTGGGGTTGGAAAAGTAAAAATTATCTTGAGGGGAGGTTGTGAAGGATTCTAAGGAAATTGGTAAAAAAAGAGGTGAGATAAGTTTGAATTGTACTTTCTTTGCAAAAGTTTTTAAGTTTAACGAGTAGATGGAATGTAGAGTAAACTGTGGAGCCTGTTGTATTGTGCCAAGCATATCTTCGCCCATCCCGGGCATGCCTAAGGGTAAACCTGCCGGGGTTAAATGTGTGAATTTAAGCGATGATTTTTCCTGTAAAATTTTTGGGCATCCTGATCGCCCCAAGGTATGTGGTGGTTTTACTCCCGAGAAATTGGTTTGTGGAGATACCCAAAAAGATGCTTTTAAAATTCTTTCTGAACTGGAAGGAATAACCGTAAATGTGAATGACTTCAATAATTAGAAAGGAATAAAGAAACAGCCTTTTTTTTTAGTTAGAGTAGATTTGCAAGAAGACTATATTCTTCAACAGTATCTGTAAATACTATTATTGCAGAACATAAAAATATCCATGTACATCAAAAATGTACTTTTAAACGTTATCAGACGATAAGATAATTTACCCAATTTTCTATTTTTGTTTATTAAATTCAATTAGTGGTTTTTTTTCATCATTAATATCAATTCTAATAGTGCATAATGAAAAAGATTGGTTATTGGCTTTATCAACCCTATAAATTCTTAATATTTATACCTTTATTTTTGGTTTTTAGCCTGCTGTTTTCGATTCTGGCTGCCTCTTTTTCAATCTTAATTAATCCAAGGGTTGGAAGCTTTTGGGGAGCTTCGTGGGCAAAATTTACCGGTTATATCACCCCCATGTTTGTAACCGTAAAGGGTAGGGAAAATATTGATAAGAACCAATCGTATGTAATTGTAGCCAATCATCAGAGCGGATATGATATTTTTCTGTTGTATGGATGGATCGGTATCGATTTCAGGTGGATCATGAAAAAAGAACTGCGTAAGGCTCCTGCCATAGGATATGCCAGTTATAAGGTAGGACATATATTTTTGGATCGATCATCACCAAGGGCTGCAATGGAATCGATTAACGAAGCCAAACAGAAACTGATCAACGGAACATCAGTGGTTATTTTTCCGGAAGGCACCCGAAGTGGATCAAACAAAATGAGTAGTTTTAAGAAAGGTGCATTTAAAATAGCATTTGAACTTGACCTTCCAATATTACCGGTTACCCTGGTTAATACCCACAAAATTTATAACAAAGGTTTTAATCTTTTACCCGGTTCGGTGGAAATGCATATTCATAAACCTATCAATACATCCGAATACCACGATCGACAAGATGAGTTACGGGAGTTAACCCGTGAAACAATAGCCTCGCCATTAACTCATAAGAAAGTTGAGGTTCTAACACCTGTGGGTTAAGGTACTAATTAGGTGTTTTAGTGTATTTGTTTTCTTAACTTTGGATTAAGCAGTAAATTTGCGATTTTCAACCTGGTAATAATTTCATTGCCGGTATATTTAATGTTAGTTGAATGAAATATTTAATCATTTCAGTTTTGCTGGGTATTGTTACCTGTTGGTCTGTTAATGCTCAATCCGGACAGAAGGGTAAATGGAGTTTGCACACAAAATCTAAAAAGGCTGTTGCCTTATTCGCTTCAGCCGAAGAGATGTATAGCAAGGATAAGCTCGACGAGTCGGTAAAGCTTTTGGATGATGCAATTGATAAGGATCCTGAGTTTATTGAGGCTTATTTATTAAAGGCTGATATTTATTTCAGAACCAGTCAGCATAAAAAAGAAATTGATTGTATAACCAAAGCCATACAGGTTGATAGCATGTATTTTGTTTCGGCTTTTTATAATATGGGTGTTGCCCAATTTAATATAGGTGAGTATGCTGCTGTTGAAGGCTGGATGAATCGTTATATTGAGAAAGTGAGAAGCCAGCAGTTGAAAAATAAGGCCCGGGCTTATATTCAGAGGGCTAAGTTTGCAGCTAAAGCTGTTTCTGATCCGGTTGAGATTCTTCCGATAAATATGGGTGATCATGTAAACAGTTTGTACGACGAATATTGGCCAAGCATCAGTGCCGACGGTCAAAAGCTGGTATACACTGTATTGGTACCAAGGGATACTTTAGCTTTTATGAACAGTTCTCTGCAAAAGAATTCCTTGAACTTCCGTGAAGATTTTTATACCTCAGAGTTTGTCGATAGTGTCTGGACCATGCGCGAGGCAGTTTACTCAGTTAATACAGATGGTAATGAAGGTGCTCAAACTCTAAGTGCCGACGGTAACTGGATGTTTTTTGCAGCCTGTGGACGAGACGATAGCAAAGGAAGCTGTGATTTGTATTTCTCAAAACGAACACGTGATGGCTGGACAAAGCCGGTTAACATTGGAGGCCCGGTTAATTCTCCTTTCTGGGAGTCACAACCCAGTTTTTCGGCAGATGGAAGAACCTTGTTTTTTGTTAGCAGCCGCCCGGGTGGAATAGGCAAAAAAGATATCTGGAAGGCTACGTTACAGGGATACAAAAAAGATGGGACACCTTTCTTTGGCTATCTTGAGAACATGGGAAGCAATGTTAATACGCCAAGAGATGAGAATTCTCCGTTTATTCATCACGATAATCAAACCTTGTATTTTTCTTCTGATGGTTGGCCCGGAATGGGGAAGATGGATCTGTTCCTGACACGTCAGAATAAAGAAGGAGTATGGTCGGAACCTGTAAACTTAGGATATCCTTTAAATACCGCTGCCGACGAAATTGGCCTGGTGTTAAATGCTAAGGGAGATATGGGTTATTTTTCTTCTGACGGTAAGCATAATGGTCAGGATAGTAAGGATCTTTACCAGTTTGTAATGCCTAAACGAATCAGGCCTGTTCCTTCGGCCTATGTTAAGGGGCGTGTGTTTGATAAAACGACCCATAAACAACTAAGTGCTTTTCTGAAAATAACAGATCTGGCAAAAGGTAAAACTGCCATGTATGCCGAATCTACAGATTTTTCAGGTGAATTTCTTTTTTGCCTTCCATTGGGAAATGAGTATGGACTAAATGTAGAGAAAGAAGGATACTTGTTTTATTCGAGTCATTTTAATGTGAATGACGTTAGTTCGGTTGAGAATCCACAAATATTAGATGTCTACCTGAGTCGTATTCAGCCGGGCGAACGTATTGTGCTCAGGAATGTATTCTTTGAAACAGACTCTTATATTTTAAAGGAAGAATCGAGTCTCGAGTTGGATAATGTTGTTCGTTTACTAAAGATTAATTCCACGGTAAAGGCTGAAATTGGAGGACATACTGATAATGTTGGAACAGCCGCCTACAATATGGATTTAGCTCAGAAACGAGCCAGGGAGGTATATAATTACCTGGTAAGTAAAGGAGTAAAAGCGGAGCAATTGAAATACAAAGGATATGGATTTAATCAGCCTGTAGATACCAATGAGACGGAAGAGGGAAGAGCTAATAACAGGCGAACGGAAGTGAAGATATTGTAATAAAAAAGCTGCCCTAAGGCAGCTTTTATTTATTTAAGTATTTTGATAACGTATCCATAAGAATCTGCAGTCGGATTGGCTTGGCCAGATAATCATCACAACCTGCTTCCAGACATTTTTCTCTTTCGCCAGACATTACATGTGCTGTTTGTGCAATAACTGGTATTTCAGAATTAATAGCTTTTATTTCACGGGTAGCAGTGTAGCCATCCATAATAGGAAGTTGAAGATCCATCAAGACTAAATCAATTCTATTTTCCTGGAACAGTGTGATAGCCTCTTTGCCATCTTTTGCCCATAGAATTTTGGCATTGGTTTTTCGAAGTGCGGCATCAAAAAATATTTTATTGGTGTCAACATCTTCAACAACTAAAATCACTTTGTCTCCCCAGTTCTGAACCAGTGAATTGTTTAATGCATCCGTACTCATATCGATTTCGGAATTTTGAGTTTAGAATTCTAAATTATGGTTTGTTTGCTTCTTTTCAAAATCGTAGCTAAAAAAACATCTGTTCGTAAAGCTACGAATTAATTTTAAATAATAGCTATTTGTCAATGCCAGCTTGATTTAAAAACCATTAAAAAATCTTCTTAAAGCCTTATGGCATAAGTAAATAACAATAATATTTTAATAAACATAGTTGTTTAAGAGGATAAATATGTTTGCCATTAAACTGAAAGAAATTACTTCTTCAATTAATCTATCATATTTTAATATAAGTCTTCATGTAAAAGTCCATTCTCCTGCATATTAACTATTTGCTGATTGGCATCTTGTTTTGATAACCCCTTCTCTTCCATAAAAATATCGGATAAGGTACTTCTAACATCGTGGCCCATATGCGTATGACCACACAAATAGATATGAGCGCCCATATCAATCCATTGCATCAGTTCTTTTTTTCTTTCTTTTAAAAGATGCTGTACATATCTTTTTGCTTCCTGATCGCGCGAAAAAGCAGTGTCAAGATACTTTAAGTGGCCTGATTGAAGATATTCTTGAAGCTCATCTTCATACAAAAAGTCTTCTGCCTGTTTTTTATCTCCCCAAATCAACCAGGCTTGGTCTTTCACATTCTCTTTTTTCAGATCCTGTAAAAAACCTCTGTAGGGTGCTATTCCTGTTCCAACACCTATTAAAATAACAGGGCTTGATGAGTCTTCCGGAAGATGAAATCCGGGACTGGGTATTAATCTGAAATGTACTTTGGTACCTTTTTGTAATCCTTCGTTCATATAAACTGAAGCCGCTCCCTCGTAAAAACGGGCCTGCTCTTCAAAACGGATGGTTTTTATGGTCAGATGAATTTCATCCGGTGTGGCTTTATATCCTGAAGCAATTGAATAGTATCTCGATTGCAAAGGTGAGAGAATCTTAATAAGAGTTGCTGCATCAATATCCGATGGATAATCTGTTATAAGATCAAGTACGTCTTTTTTAGATACATATTTATTCAAGGTTTCCTGATCATTAATCAGAATTGATAAGGAAAGCTGAGAGGTAGCAGCATAGTAATTTCTGACTACTTTTCGGTTTAATTTGGTAAGTTCATATTTGTATTTCAGAAGTTCAAAAGCAGATTGTTTACTGTCATCTATAAATTCCTCTGAATCGATATGCAAAATATCCAGAATTTTTGCCACAAGTTGGTCTGGATTTTCTGGAATGATTTCAATACAATCACCACTTTGGTATTCCACTTTGTTTTCAGAATTATCCAGTACTATATGCCATGTAGCTTTATCCTGATCACCTTTGGTCAACATGTATCGATCGGTTAACAAAGCTTCCAGCATATCCGGTTCTTTAAAATCAATGGATGGTGATGAGGTGAGCTCTTTTTGGGTGTTATTACTCAGGAAATGGAAAACCTTTTCAATCCAGTCAAGAGCGTCTCCCTTAAAGTCAACATCACAATCTACGCGTTCTATAACCGATTGAGCTCCAAGTGCCTGTAGTTGGGAGTCTACTAACTTGCCTGCACCACAAAAATATTCGTAGCTTGAGTCACCAAGTGCACATATTGAATATTTCAAGTCAGCTAATTGAGGAAATTCATCGTGTTTTAGGAAACCGAAAAACTTCTTACTGTTTGGCGGAAGTTCTCCTTCACCATCAGTACTCATTACAATTAAAAGTAGTTTCTCAGAAAAGATACGGTTAACGTCATATTTGGCAATGTTATAACATTCCGAATCAATTTTATATTGTTCCAATGTCTTTTGCAGTTGTTGAGCAACCAATTGAGCATTACCGGTTTTAGTGCCATATACAATGGTAGCTGTGGGACAATGGTATTTTTTAGAAGTATCTAGTTTTAACGGTTTAGGTGTTTTTTTAAATAATGATGTTAATAATCCCATTTCAGATGGTTAATATGATTGTGTGATATATTAGTATAACTTCTGTAAAAACGTTGTTGTTTTAAATTGGTTTAAAAAATGTTGTAAGGGTTTGAAATGTTGATTGATAAATTGTAATAATATTCTGGAATAACCAACCTGTTTTTAGATTTATAACACAATGCGTCGTATTTATATTATTTCGCTATAACCATATTTCTTATTTTTGATTAAAATTAGTTGACAAAATGATAAGATCCTTAAACCTTATAGTTGTATTGTTTTTTACCAGTTTGAATTTATCAGCTCAGAATGTTATTGATGTAGCTGATGGATGGTCTAGTAACTCGGTAAATGCAGTTGTTTTTCGACAAAACTCATTGGTAACCGCAAATGATACTCAGTTTATTGCGTTTTACAATCCCGATGGTTATCTCACCTTAGGTAAACGTCATATTAAATCAACGACATTTAAAACATACGTTACTCAATATAAAGGGAATGTTAAAGATGCTCATAACTGTATTAGTATTATGGTGGATGGTGATGGTTATTTGCATGTTTCCTGGGATCATCACGGACATCCGCTTAGATATGCCCGTAGTATTGCTCCGTATGGTTTGAAGTTAGGTGAGAAACAATCAATGGCTGGAGCCAATGAGGACAATGTGACTTATCCTCAGTTTTTTAAAATGCCTGATGGCAATCTGATTTTTATGTATCGTGATGGCATGTCGGGCAGAGGAAACCTGGCAATGCAGAAGTATGATACTAAAGCGCAAAAATGGAGTGTATTACACACCAACCTTATAGATGGTGAAGGTCAGCGCAATGCTTATTGGCAGGCTTGTATTGATTCAAAAGGAACCATTCATCTGTCATGGGTATGGCGTGAAACATGGGATGTGTCATCCAATCATGATTTATGTTATGCCCGGTCAAAAGATGGTGGCGTGAGCTGGGAGAAAACCAACGGTGATAAATATGTTTTACCGGTTAATGCTAAAAGTGCCGAATACGCTTGTCGCATTCCTCAGCGAAGTGAGTTGATTAACCAGACTTCTATTGTGGCTGATGATAAAGGACAACCTTATATAGCCTCTTATTGGAGAGAGCAGGATTCTGATGTGCCACAATATCAGTTAGTGACTTTCCTAAATGGCGAATGGTTTCATCAGAACCTGAGATTCAGATCATCGGCTTTTTCGTTAAGCGGAGGTGGAACCAAACGTATACCTATTTCACGTCCGCAGATTGTGGCTCAGTCGAAAGGAAAAAAGACAATAGCCTGTATCATTTTCAGAGATCAGGAGCGTGACGAAAAAGTATCGTTAGCTAAGGTCACGCTGGGTAAGAAAACAAAGATTGAACTTTCTGATATTACCGATTTTGGAGTTGGTTTGTGGGAACCCTCCTTCGATACTGAACTGTGGAAGGAAAAAGGTCAGCTCCATTTGTTCGTTCAAAAAGTTGATCAGGTCGACGGGGAAGGAGTGGCTTCGAGTAAACCTACCTTAGTGAAAGTGATTGAAGTGAAATAATTATAATACTTTGTTTGTACCAACTAATCCAGACTATGAAAAATCTTTTGTTATCCATTATAATCCTATCCGGACTATTTTTTGCCAGCTGTCAACCTTCAACTAAGAAAGAGTTACCAAAGCAGACCGATTCATTATCAGTTAATAAAGAATGGCAAAAGCTGAGTGTGCGCGAAAAAGTGGGGCAACTGGTATGCTATCAGTTTAATAAAAATGAGATGCTTCAATTGGGAGGTGGTTCTTATGAGCAATTCTTTCAGAAGTATCCGATTGGGTCGATCTTTTTGGCCAACTGGAATATTGCCGGTGCTGTTTCTGCTGATTCGGTTAAAAATGAGTATATAAAAATTGTAAATCAGTGTAAGACTGCTTCAAAAAATCCGCTTTTATTTACAGAAGATTTCGAAACCGGTTTAGGTTTTGTTATTGACGGATATACACAACTGGTAACAGAAATGGGACTGGGAGCCATTGGATCGGAAGAACTTGCTGAGCAATACGGTGCTATCATTGCTTCTGAGGCCCGCAGTATTGGTATTAACTGGTTGTTACATCCGGTAGCCGACTTAAATATCAATCCATACAGCTACATAACCAATGTTAGAAGCATCGGTAAAGATCCTGATTTGGCAATAAAACTGTTGCCAGCTCAGATCAAAGGAATGCAGACAAAGGGCGTTGCTGCAACGGCAAAGCATTTTCCGGGTGACGGTACCGATTTTATCAACCAGCATTTTTCTACTTCCCAGAATAAACTGTCTGTTGAAGAATGGAATTCTACATACGGAATGATATTTCAAACATTCATAAATGATGGGGTTAAGGTGATTATGCCAGGTCATATTTCATTTCCTGCCTATCAGAAAGAAAAGTTGAATGATGAATTTCTCCCGGCTACTCTTTCCTCTGAGTTAATTCAAGGTTTATTAAAGGATAAAATGGGCTTTAATGGAGTGGTTGTAAGTGATGCCTTAAATATGGCAGGAATTGCACAATATTACAGTAGTCAGATTGAAACGGAAGTAGAGTGTTTTAAGGCCGGTACTGATATTTTATTATGGCCTTCGCTGGCTGTTATCGATACAATAGAAGCACGTATAAACAGAGGCGAAATAACTATGAGCCGTTTGGATGATGCCGTTGAGCGGATCTGGAATCTGAAAGCGCAATTAGGATTGTTCGAAGATGACTATCAGACCATCATTCCTCTTAGCGACTCACTGCTGGAAAAACATCATCAAACAGCATTTGAAATTTCTAAAAAAGCTTTAACTCTCATCAGTAAAAAAGAAACTGATTCACCATTTCTATCACCAACAGATCAGAAAATATTGTTGGTTGAGGTAATGCAGGATTACAAAGAAGGTGTATTTGATGTGTTGGTAAATGAGTTGAAACAAAGAGGGATGGAGGTAACTGTTCGAAGAAATTTAAGCTATTTTGAATCAGGTTCAGAGCTTACCAACCTGGCTTTGGAATACGATAAAATCATTTTTACCTATTATAGTTTACCGGGTGTACCTTGGGGCGATTTATCCTTAAGTGGTCGGGAGGCGTTAACCATGTGGGCTTCCAATATGCTTCCGAAAGATAAGGTTATCAGTTTAGGCTTTGGCGATCCTTATAAAAACATCATTTATTTGCCACGAATAGAAACGCGTATCAATTGTTATAACATTGATAGTTATTCACAAAGAGCATTGGCAGGAGCATTATTGGGTGATTTTGAATTAACGGGTAAGTCACCAGTCAGTTATCCTGAATTATAAAAAAAGTGTAAAAGAAAAAGGCTGATTCAACGTTCTGAATCAGCCTTTTTTCAAATTATTCAACTATCAATTTTTCATTTTTGATAACTGCCAGAATCGAAGACTACTGCCTGTGAAAAAGATAGCAGTAAGTGTCCATAAGGCGGTTATATGATTTTGTACTTCAGAAAGTTCTGCTCCAAAAATCTGGATTTTCATAATTCCCTGTATTCCATGTGTGCTGGGTAATATTTGGGCAAACCATTTAAAAACAGCCGGGAATGCTTCAACTGGCCAGCTTATTCCACTCAGAAATAAAAAGATGAATGAAGTAAACAGGAATAGCATCATCGATTGCACTCTGAAATAAAAATAGGTGGATATCCACATTGCCAGAAAAACAGAAGCAAGTATCATGGGTATCAGTAACACCATTGCATCGCTGGATGTACCATGAATAGGGAAATCAAACCATTTAAAAGTGAGTACAAACAGGTAATAGGCCACCAGCATAAAAATGATGAAATAGCTAAGGGCTCTACCCAGAAACCAACTGTCCCAGCCACGTTCTTTAATTTCCTCTGAAATTATGTATTTACCTTTGTGTTTCTCACGATGTGTACCACCAATCATTCCAATGCCTATCAGTAAAAGTTGCTGAATAACCAGAACCATAATGGGAGGCATCAGGTAAGTTCCGTAGCCACCTGTAGCGTTAAACAATGGTTTTGAAACAAGGTTAACCGGACTGATCTGTGCCATCAGTTGTGATTTAGGCGTTCCTTTCATCATCAGCTTCTTTGCCTGCACACCGGCTCCAAAAGTAAGCCCTGCTTTGGTTGCAGCTGTCAATACCGTTTTATAGTGCATAATGTAACTGCCATCGCAATATACACCCATGTGAGCCTGTTCGCCTTTCATTACTTGTTTCTCAAAACCGTTATCCAGAGTTATGATTCCATATATCTTTTTCTCAAGAAACAAATGTTCGGCCTGTTGAAAGTCGTTAATCTTCTCAGTTATGGCAATATCTGATGATGCATCCAGCATCTTAACCAGTTTACGGCTTGTTTGTGTATTGTCATTATCAATAACCGCCACCGGTAATTCATCAATTGCTTCTTTTTGATACACAAAAGCGTAAAGAGCAGGGTACAGAAGGGTAGCCACAAAAAAGATTAGTATGACTCCCGAATCCTTCACAATGTTGTGTAACTCTTGTGCGGCGAAGTATATGATCTGTTTAAATTTATCTAAAATTGCATTCATTGTACTGATCTTTTTATCTACAATCGACCGTAGAATTTTGAGTCACTCATTACTTCCTTCATTCTTTTGATTGAAAGCAATGGAAGAATGATAAAGCCACACATAATTGCCAAACGTGCCAGCCCTGATAAGACTGATGCGCCATAAAATGCCTGGTTTAGAAAAAGTTCCAGGTAATGAGTAAATGGAAACATATGTGTTAACGATTGGGCTAAATCAGGCATTCCTGATACCGGAAAAGTCAGACCAGAGAAGCTGAAAGCCAGCGCACCAAATATGGCAGAAATACTAATTGAAAAACGCATATTTCTCGACCATGCAACCAGCGTGAATGAGATGCCAAAATATGCCAGGATCATCAGGATCTGTCCTATTTCAATAATCCATCTGCTTCCATTCATCGGAACATTCAGGTAATCGTAGAGCACACTGTTGTAGGTAACTCCTACCAAAGTAAAAATAGCCACATAAGGTGCCATCTTACCAATAACAGCTTTTATGATGTTGTTATTGGCATAGGCCAGCCACTCTTTTCCTGTTCCTTGTCGCAGTTCACGACCCAAAACATAACCACCAACCATTAAAACAAAAATTTGAAGTATGGCTGGTAAGATTCCGGAAACCAGAAAGTAAAGGTAATTAACGGTTGAGTTAAACATTACCTGCGAATCAATCACAATGGGTTGAGCCTTTTTTAGTGCGGTTTCATAACTATCACCTTTCATCATGTTACGCTTGATACTGATACCGGCACCCATTGTCATGGTTACTTTATTAACCGCTTTACTGATGGTTCCTGCAGGAATGAGCAGTTCATTATTATACAACAGAACCACGTCGCCCTGTTGGCCTTTCATTACTGATTTTTCAAAACCTTCAGGAATGGCAACCACACCATAAATCGTACCTTCTTTTAATCCTGTTTCAGCTGATTTTAAGTCTGTATAGCTGCGAACCAGTTTTAATTCAGGAACCGCATCCAGCATCTTAACAAGCTTTGATGAGGTTGAACTGTTGTCCGTATCAATAACAGCAACAGGCAGATTATCGGGCTGTTGAGCTTTGAAAAACCAGGTAAAGAAGATGAGTGCAAGAATGGGGAAATAAACCAGACACATACGTAACGTGCGGGTTTTAAGTATTTCGTTCCACTCCCGAAGCATCAATCCTTTCATTCCTTGATATTGTTCTTTATTTAACAAGGTGAACTCTTTTTATTGAAACAATTCTGAATTAACAATAACACTCATTCCTGGCAATAAGCCATCTATGTTTTGAGTCGGTTTCATACGTACTTCAAAGGTTTTTAAATCGTAGTCACCAACAGACTTTGTTGCTGTGTTGGTAGCAAAATTTCCCAATGAATTAATGTATGTCACTTCAACCATCACATCTTCAAGACCCAAAGCAGGGATGCTGACCGGAAATTGCTTTCCTTGCTTTACTTTAGGTAACCAGTCTTCGCGAATGTTAAAAGTCATCCAGGCATCGCTTAAATCTGTAATAGTAACCACTGGCAGACCCGGTGTAACCAGTTCACCTTCGTTTGGAATAATGGTTGAAATCTGACCATTGATACCAGCTATTACTTCTGTTTCTTTAATGTATGATTCAACCTCGGTTACAGCACCATTAGCCTGATTAACAAGGGCAGCAGCAGCTGATTTATCTTCTGTACGGGCACCGTTTTTTGCCATCAGATATTGAGCTTCAGCTGCTTTTGCGGTTAGTTGAGCTGCTTTCATCTGTGTTTCCACTTCGTCTCTTTTTTGAGCCGGAACAACACCTTCTTCATATAGAGTCTGGATGCGTTCAAATGTTTTTTCCATCAGATCAGATGCTGCTTCTGCCTTCCTCCAAACACTTTTAGCTGCTTCAATTTGCTCATCACGTGCACCTTTTTGGGCTTTATCGCTTTGGGCCGTAGCAGCCGCTTTAACTGCTTCTGCCTGCATCAGTTTTGCATATACTTCAGGACTGTCAATAATCATCAGGGTATCACCTTTTTGTATCTGTTGCCCTTCTTCTATATCTAATCGAGCAACGCGACCTACAATTTTAGTAGCGATACTAACTTGTTTTGCGTCAACTTCACCACGAATCAAAACCGGGTCTGGACTAACGAAAAACCAACCACTTACACTAATTAATAGAAGTGCAGCCATAAGGATTATCAGGCTATAAGCTTTTTTATTCATAATGCTTAATCTTTTTGGGTCAAATGTATTTGACTGTATTTTACTTTTTATTTATTTCTAGTTTGTTGTTAGTAGAGAATAGTCAAAAGATTTTTCGACAAGCTCAGATTAATACTTTTGACTTTTATCATTCTACTATTGACTTGTTTTATCGATATTGCTCAAAAGTGTTGCTGGCTCCGCAATACTGAAGCATTGATGCCAAAGCTACATCGTAAGCATAAGCAGCCTGCAACTTGGCAATTTTCACTTTCTCCATGTTCAGTTGAGCATCGACTACATCAGTTGAGGTAGCCAAACCATTGGTAAATGCTTTTTCTCGTGCATCCAGATATTCGGCAGCAAAAGCCTCTGTTGTGGCCAAGGATTCATATTCATCAAAAGCTTTCTCCATGGTTTGATAGAGTTTTTGAACAACCATTTTAATATCGTCTGATGCCTTTCCATAAAAATTATCAACCTGAAGAGCCTGAGTTTTGGCAGCTCTGATTTTATTTTCTCTCTCAAAACCATCGAATATGTTGATGGAAATGCCAACTCCTACAAACCATTGGGGTGCCATTTCGGTCAGTTGATAGTCATATAAGTTGGCACCACCCATCAATGCAACATCGGGTAAATATTTTGAGCGTTCCACCTTAAGCTTCTGATTAACCAGCGTTTTTTTAGCATCGATCTGGCCTAATAACGGACTGTTTTGAATTGCCAATGATTGATAATAATCCAAAGACTGTATATCCTTGGGAATAAATAATTCATCCATTGGAACAATCACCTGATTGGTGCCTAAAGTATTCTGAAGTGCTTTCTGTGTAATCTCCATATCTTTTTCAGAAGATCGATACTCGCGCGATGCATTGGCATATGCCACTTCGGCATGCAATCGTTCAACATGAGCTATCTGCCCTTGTTCTTCCAGCTTTTTGGCATTGCTAAGGTGGTTTTCTATATTTTTCAAAGCATCATTTCTGATTTGCAATACCTTGTTAGTTAACTGCAAACCAAAATAGCGGGTTACCAATTCGGTTATTTGTTGATTGGTTACCTCTCTCAGATTCTCAGATGCTTCAAAAACTTTGGCTTCCGCAGCATGGTGTGCAGCATTGATTTTACCACCTGTGTATAAAGGCATAGAGAAAGTTCCCATAATAACACCCATCTGTTGTTCCTGTAAGGTCAGACCTAAGTCAGTTGGCATACTTATGGCGGGCAGGGTCCCGGGAGGGAGAATAGCACCAACCCCTTGTAAAAGTTGACCTAAAGGCTCAGTTATTTCTGAAAGATCGGCATGCATCTCAATATCATCATCCATAATGGTATAAGCACCTGTTACACCAATATGTGGCATGCGGTGAGCATTGGTTGCTTTCTTTTCGTGTTCAGTTACTTCTTTCTGAAAATTGGCAACCTGAATACTTTTGCTATTACTGAATAAATACTGCAACGACTCATTAAAGCCGAAATACAATGTATCCGTTGGCGTATCTTCTGTTTGCGCAATTACATTTACTCCCCATAGGGCAAGTAACATCATTATTAAATACTTATTCATTTTATATTGCATATTTATTAGCTATTGTATTAAATCATTAAAAAGGAGTGGTTTGAATTATTTTGGTATTGAAAATTGCATCATGGTTATTTAATAATTCTATTTTATCCTTAACTATTTCTGCTAATTCTGTGCTTCCGTAAAAGCGGAACTGAATTCTTTTTCGCAGACTGCAGTTGATTTCCAATTCGAGAACACGTTGAATAGAGTGGGAAGCATCTTCAGGTATGGCTCTCTCATATTTAATAAAATGGAGTATAAACTGTTGCCTGAATCTTTTTCGGAATGATTTTAGTTCACTGATGAAAATAGATTCTTCGGGTTTGTTTTCGTGAAGATAAACCAGGCTAACCATCGGAACTTTCAATCTTAATTTCTTTTTCAGTTCGTTAAAATGATCGCTTAATCCATTTTCATCGGTTATAAAAACATAGTGCACACGAGGGTGAAAGATCTTTATTGACAGATCTTTAATTTTTGATATTAGTGCATTTGTTTTTACCGGTTTCATTGTATTCAAATTGATGAATACAAAGTACTGATGAAAAAAAAGGATAATTTTTGACCTAAATCAAAAAATGAATTGGAGATGTTAATTGTTATTAAATAAGCGGATAGTAATTGAAGAGAACTACTTTGTTCTGATGCGACTTAATGTCTCTTGTGTGATGCCCAGATAAGAGGCTACATGACCTAAGGAAACATGCAGAAGTATATCGGGGTATCTTTCCAGCATGGAGTTATAGCGGTCTTGCGCTGACTGAAATTGTATAAGATAATATTTATCGCTTAGCTGCTTAATGAACTTTGCCATTTCAATTTCATAAAGATGCGCCATCTTAGGAATTCGTTCTAGCATCTTCATCAGATCATCGTATTTGAAAGAAGTGAGAATCAAATCTTCTTCAGCCTGTAATCCATATTTTGTGGGAGCATTAAAATATACTGCATCAACTGAAAAAGTGAAGGAATTATCTTTCAGAAAGAAGTAGGTAATGTCTTTTCCGTTTTTTACGTAATAATTGCGGGCAAATCCTTGGTGAATGAAATGTATAACTTTCGATTTGGAGTAGGGTTCTCTGATAATGTCTCCTTTTTTATAGGTCTCGGTTTGAGTCATTGAATTAATAAATAGCTCATCATCATTAGTAAGTGTTAAATGTGACTTGATATAGTTTATTAATTCCATAATTACGATTCGAATATTCAGTGCTTTCTTTAGATTGTTACAAAGTAAAAAGATATTATCAACCTTGAATCATCTTCTGAAAATTATTTTCGAATGATCTGAATTTCGGAAAGCCTGATTTGATTGGCTTTTCATTCGATTTTGAGTTGATGTTACTTTATGAATTACTAGTGATGCGTTAACTTTTTAAAATAACTTATAAAACAATATATAACAGTAAATTACAAGCGTTCTTTGATTTTTTGATTTGATTTGAAAAGTAGCTTTGCAGGCTTAATTGTAAAGCTATGAATTCTGGTAAATATGTTTTTTCCCAATTACTTCAGTTTATTCCTCGGTATGAGTTTGATAAATATGTGTCATTATACAATGGTGATTTCAGAACCAGAGAACTAAATTGTTGGAATTTATTTATTCAATTGTTTTTTGGTCAATTAACATCAAGGAATTCACTCAGAGATATATGCACTTGCTTAAAAGCCCATAGAAATAAATTGTATCATCTTGGCATAAAGCAATATGTAAATCAATCTACACTTTCAAGGGCGAATGAACGTAGGGATTATCGAATATTCGAGAACTTTGGTAATTACCTTATTCAACAAGTAAGGCCATTGTATGCTAGAGAACCAATTCCTGATGTCGATATTGATAATGAAATCTTTGCGTTCGATTCTACAACGATATCTTTAAGCCTTAAACTATTTAGCTGGGCTCCTGGTAAGTATTCCAGAGGTGCTGTGAAAATTCACACATTGCTTGATTTAAGAGGAAGTATTCCGTCTTACATCTTGATTACAGATGGCAAATATCATGATAGTAATGTTCTGGACGTGCTTACTCCAATACCAGGTGCAATTTACATTATGGATAAAGCATATATTGACTTTAAAGCTTTATATCATCTACACGAATCGGGTGCTTTCTTTATATCAAGAGCAAAATCAACCATGGATTATTCGGTACTAGAAAATAATTTCAATATCGATGAAAGTACAGGATTAAGAAGTGATAAAACCATAGAAATCAATGGATATAAGTCTAAAAAGCTTTACTCTGAACAATTACGGATAGTTGAGTTTTATGATAATGAAAATGATGTAATCCTTACTTTCTTGACAAATAATATGGATGCTTCAGCACTTGAAATTGCAAATCTATATCGGAACAGATGGCAAATCGAAGTGTTCTTCAAATGGATAAAACAAAACTTAACCATAAAAACACTTTGGGGTCACTCCGAAAATGCTGTAAATATCCATATCTGGGTTGCAATCTGTACCTATCTAATAGTAGCAAAAGTCAAGCATTCTTTAAAAAGCAGCCTCTCAATTTATGAGATATTGCAAATTTTAAGCATATCAGTATTTGATAAAACTACAATTCGTGAATTACTCACAGAATTTCAAACAAATCAAAATGTCAAAGAACAAAGAAATTTATTTAGTGACTAAATTTTAACGCATCAGCAGTAAAGCAAAATAATAAAATGAGGCACCCCTGCTAAGGGGTGTTATGCATTTCAATAGCTATTTAAAACGATTAATGTACGATGAATAATCTACAACGTCGGGTTTATAGTCCTGATGGAAAAGTTCACTTGAAACAACGAAGTCAGCAGTTGATCTGTTAGTTGCGGTAACAACATTGTACAGCGCACAGATTCGAAGCAATGCTTTTACATCTACGTCATGCGGTTGCGGTTGCATTGGGTCCCACAAGAAGATGAAAATATCAACCTTTCCTTCGGCAATTAAAGCACCTAACTGTTGATCACCACCTAATGGACCGGATTTAAAACGGGTAATTGAAGGTGGAACAGCATTGTTTTCTAAACATTTTTTGTTAATCACTTCAGAAACCATCGAACCTGTTGTACCTGTGCAAACAAGGTCGTGCGATATTAATTCTTTCCAGTTGTATTCAACCCAGTCAATTAAATCAGTTTTTCTGTTATCGTGAGCCACAAGGGCGATTGTTTTTTTCTTCTTCATCAAGTATGATTTATGTCTTTTTTTTAATCAATTCAAATTTAATAAAACACTCCAAGTATTTGTATGCTGTTAGGTTATATTACCATCATTTCACAACATTTATAATAATGAGTTTGTAAATTAAGGGTGGTGACTTGATAATATTGTTCAGAGTGATGTTATTGTTTCTATTTTTGAGGGGTAATTATAAAAATAATCGAAATGTTGTTTCCAGTATCTATCCATTCTCATTTAACAGGAGATATTACCATACAGAAGAATCAATACACAGTTGTTTATACGCCAGATACACAGTTGATAAATGATTTTTTGATGTGGATCAATGGTGAGAAACTAATATTGGAAGATACGGTATCATTTGTTAATGATGGTGAAATATGTTCAAGTCTTTATGAATTGAAGAAACATCAAAAAGTTTTACGTTTTCAGCTAAAGAGTAAACTTGTTGGTGATTATTCCCAGCAACGTTATCATGCTACTGAAAACGACGATTTACTCACCTTGGATCAGTTTATGGGTGAAATAAATGATTCATTTCTAAAAGAAATGATGGTGTCGTTTGGTTTAACCAGATTAATGGATGAAAAACTTAATATGCTTTCGACCGGCGAATTCAAAAAGGCCTTGACGATAAAAGCAGCTGATGAAAAGTCGGATTTGTTATTTGTTGAAGAACCGGGAATTGGTGTTGATAAAGAGAGTAGAAAACATTTAAACCAATTATTTCAACATCTTGCAGATAATGGTACTTCGGTAGTTGTTTTAACAAGCACAAAGAAATGGCCTGTGAATGATCAGCAGATTATTGAAATCAATCGTTCAATAAAAGAGGATGATAGTTCAGTTACAGTTGCTGATATTAAAGTACCAGGTTTAAAAAAGCATTTAGATTGTGAGTGCGTATTCGAATTACAGGATGTTGTGGTGCGATATCAAAATCGTAATGTATTAGATAAAGTTAACTGGAAGATAAAACCCAATGAAAAATGGGCGCTGACAGGAAAAAATGGTGCAGGAAAATCAACCTTGCTGAGTATTATTAATGCCGATAATCCACAATCCTACAGCAACGAGGTGTATTCGTTTGGTCGTAAGCGGGGAGCGGGTAAGAGTATATGGGAAATAAAAGAACAAATTGGCTATTACTCTTCTGAGCTTCATCGTTATCTGAATAAAAGACAAAAGGTTGAAGAAGTAATCCGTTCGCTTGTAATTCAAAATCCCTATAAAAAAAGACCATTAAATAAGGAGGAATACCAATTCAGAGATCAGATTTTAAAATACTTTGGGCTGTATAATGGTTTAGAGCAAATGTTCTATGAACTCAGTCCTGCACGACAAAAACTGGTTGTTCTCTGTGGGGTTTTGGTTAAGAATGCACCGCTGTTAATATTAGATGAACCTTTTCAGGGCTTTAATGATGATTTGGTTACAAAAGCCAAAAACCTGATCGAGCTATATGCTGCCAATCGGACTTTTATAATGGTTACACATAATGAAGAGGATTTTCCTGCACTTATTACAAAACGATTCCATTTGACAAATGGAGATGGTAGGGAGATGAAAATGAATTCTTAATCCTGAAATCATAATTTGACCTTGATCTTCAATTTTAAAATCCTGTTTTAAGATATTTTCAGATAAAAATGTTAATAATATTTAATGGATTTTGGGTTTATGCAGCATTAGTTCAATAAATAGAATTATAAAATTAACAAATTTAAACATCTTGTTTTAAAGCTATTTACGAAGCTTGATTGAATTGTCTAGGTGTTTGAATGAATTATCTAGGCCTTCTCATTTATATCGATTTACTTTTGAAACAAAGGTTTATTAATGAAAAGTAAAATCGATGAAAAAAATCAATCTAAAATTAATGATGTTGACCTTATTATTAGGTTTTGCATTAAATACCCGGGCACAAGATCTGAATTTGTCGGGTGTTGTTACAGATAATGAAGGGGAAGCCATTCCCGGAGTTTCTGTGCTGATCAAAGGTACTTCCCAAGGTACAATAACTGATATTGATGGCCGATACACTATAAATATTTCTGATAATGCCAAGGTATTAGTTTTTTCATTTATAGGTTTTGAAACTCAGGAAGTAGCTATTGTAAGTTCTACTACAACCTATAATGTTCAGTTAATACCAAATATTATTGGATTGGAAGAGGTTGTTGCCATTGGTTATGGTAAGATGACACGAAAGGACGTTACCAGTTCAATCACCACTGTTCAGGCAAAGGATATGAATGTAGGAGTATTTTCAGATCCATCTCAAATGCTACAGGGAAAAGTAGCTGGTTTAACCATAACTCAAACTTCCGATCCAAATGGAAGCTCCTCTATTACATTACGAGGAGCCTCTACTTTGCGTTCAGGCGAAGCGCAAGAGCCATATTATGTAATTGATGGGGTTCCTGGAATGTCATTATCATTAATTGCACCGGAAGATATTGAGAGTATTGATGTACTACGCGATGCTTCTGCGACTGCAATTTATGGTTCAAAGGCTGCCAACGGAGTTATAATTGTTACCACAAAAAAAGGTAATAATGATGGAAAAGCAAATGTAAACTATAGTACTTACGTTGCATTCGACAATGTATTGAAGAATTTGGATATGATGTCGGCAACCGAACTTCGTGCTTATGCATCAGCAAATGGAGTTACCCTACCTAATGATGATGGAGGTGATACTGATTGGCAGAAAGAAGTTCAACGTACTGGTGTTAGTCATAACCATAATCTTTCAATTAATGGAGGTAATGAAAAAACAAGTTATAACGCCAGTATCAATTATCTGAACAATCAAGGGGTTGTCAAAAACACTGAAAAAGATCGTATTGTGGCTCGTTCTTTCTTACAAACAACCACACTTGAAGACCATTTAACCCTTTCTTTTGGTCTTAATGGTAGTATTACCAATAATCAAAATGTTCCAATGGGAGATCAGGGAACAAGTGTACTTGATGCCATGAATTATTATTCTCCGTTATCACCGATAAGAAATGAAGATGGTACATGGTTCCAGAGTTCAGGTATCTCGCAGAATTACAATCCAATGTCGATGATTTATGAGGATAGGTATAATACTGAGAGTAAAAGACTACAAGGAATAACTAAAGCTTCATTAGAACTTATTGATGGTTTGGTTTATAACTTATCTCTTTCTTATCAAAACGAGCAATACATTTACAGTAATTATAATACTTCTGCATCTCAGATTTATTCATCTCAGCACGGACAGGCGAGTCGTACATCAGTGGAAAATAAACGAACTGTATTTGAAACTTATTTAAACTATGACAAAACGTTTAAAGATGTGCATAAGATTGGGTTAATGGCCGGTTATTCGTGGGAGCAAAACGATAATAATGATGGTTTTGGACTTACTGTGTATAATTTTTATGACGATTCGTTAGAGTACTATAACTTAGGGTATGCCAACAACATGGATATTACTGGAATTAATAGTGGCTATACGCTTTCTACCTTAAGAATGATCTCTTTTTACGGACGATTAAACTATAGTTATAATAGTAAATACCTGTTTCAGGCAACTGTACGTCGTGATGGAAGTTCAGCTTTTGGTGAAAACAACAGATGGGCAACATTCCCTTCTTTATCAGCTTCATGGCGTATGAGCGAAGAAAGCTTTATCAAAAACTTAAATTTATTTGATGATCTTAAATTCAGAGTAGGCTATGGTGTTAGTGGTAATTCATTAGGATTTAATGCATTTACTGCAATTCAAACGTATGGTGCTTCTGGCTGGTTTAGCTACACCGATCAAAACGGAAATACATCTGACTACAGAACTCTTGCTGCAACAAGCAATGCAAACCCTGATTTAAAATGGGAACGTACAAGTATGTTTAATATCGGTATGGATCTGGGATTCCTTAAAAATCGATTGACGGGTACAATTGAATATTACAACAAACAAACAGATGATCTGATCTATAGTTATGCAGTATCAACCAACCGTTATCCATATGGAAGTATGCTCGCAAACGTTGGTGAAATCAGCAATAAGGGTATCGAATTCTCGCTGAATATCATTCCTGTTCAAACAGATAAGTTACGTTGGGAATCAACAATCAATCTATCGCATAATAAAAATGAGGTTATAAGTCTATCCAATCAAACATATTCGGTTGATTATATTAATGCTGGTAATCCTAATATTGGTGGCTTTGCAACAGCCAATGTACAGCGTATTATGGAAGGTGAGGCAATAGGTACATTTTATATGTGGGAGTGGGCAGGATACAACGAAAATGGTGTATCACAGTTTTATGTACACGATCCGGAAACCGGAGAAAGAACAGGGGAGTTGACTACCAGCCCACAGGAATCAGATCGTACTAAAGTGGGTAGTGCTCAGCCAAAGCTGGTTTATGGGTGGAATAATACTCTTAAGTTTAAAAACTGGACTCTAACTGCTTTCTTACAAGGAGTATCAGGTAATCAGATATTGAATTCAACCCGCGCTCAATACAATTATGTTGCTTTGGTCTCAACAGGTAAGAATGTACTAAATGAAGTAGCAACAGAGCAAAAATTTACTGATGTGAATGCACAGGCTCCATCTGACAGATATCTTGAAAAAGGTAACTATCTGCGCTTGTCAACCCTTTCATTGAATTATAACTTTGGTAAGATAGGTAATTACATTAACGGTTTAAATGTTTACGCTACCTGTAATAACGTATTCACTATTTCTGGCTATAAAGGTCTTGATCCAGAAATTTCTTTAGGTGGGCTTACCCCAGGAATTGATAGTCGCGAATATTTTTATCCACGTACCCGAACAATTATGCTGGGTCTTAATGTAAACTTTTAATATTAATATCCTATGAAAAAAACATATATGAAACTATTTATGTCAGCTGCACTAGTAGCAATTGCTGCAGGTGGTTGTACAGATTTGGATGTTGATGTAAAATCTCAATATACATCATATCCTGATTCAGAAATTGCGGTTGAAGCGAAAGCATCCGATGTTTATTATGCTTTTCGAGGTGTATTGGGACGGAGATATAATGAAGCAATGACCTTTTCTTCAGATGAATGTATGGGGGTAAGTTATGATGGGGATTACTATGACTCTGGTAATTATTCACATCCAAGCTTACATAACTTCATGGCCGATGATGCATGTATGGGCTATTGGGGTGATTTATCAAGTGGTATCACAAAGTGTAACCAGGTTATAGTCGATTTTGGAGGTGAAGAAGAGCCTGTTACTGCTCCGATAAGGGCTATGCGAGCATTTTATCATTTTATTCTGATGGATAGCTATGGCGATGTGCCTATTCTTGATCATGCTCTTGAGGCAGATGAAGCTTTGGAACGTAGTTCTCGTGCAGAAGTTGCAGAATGGATTGAGTCAGAATTACTGGCTGTTAGAGATAATATGTCAACAGAGGTGAATGCTGCCACATATGGTAAACCTACCCGATGGATGGTTGAAGCTCTTCTGGCTAAATTATATATTAACTGGAATGTATATACAAGCGATGTAACCAGTGCAAGCTGGTCGGCAACAGCAGCTAATGAAAAATTAGATGACTGTGTGGCTGTTTGTGATAATATTATTGCTTCAGGTCTTTTCGATCTTAGCGACGACTATCTGGAAAAATTTTATCCTACAAATGGCTCTCATATAAAAGACTTTATCTATGCAATGCCTTATACTGCAGTTAATAAGGATGGGTTGACCTATGGACGTTTTCGTACCTGGCGTAAGGGAGATACTGATGGGAATGGTGGTCCAGGACTATATGGAATGGTATTGGGTAAGTCTGCTGCAGGTAATTTTGCTGTCAATCCAGAGTTTGCTGATTTGTTTAGTCTGGCAGGAGATCGTCGTAATGAAGCATTATTTAGTGGGGCATTGAATCAATACGATCCATCAACTTATCAAAAATCAACTACCCCTTTTGAATATAAAGGTGAACAGGTGGTTTTAACTAAAGAGGTTGCTTTATCTACTGTGGATGAAAATCTGAATGTTGGCAATACAGTTTCAGGTTGGTCACAAGGATATCGCTTTAATAAGTTTATTATGGATCCAACAGATTATGGATTATATAGCCGTTGTCAGGATAATGATGTACCTATCTTCCGCTATGCTGATATCTTATTAACTAAATGTGAGGCAATACTTCGCGGAGCTACTGCAACTAATGGAGATACACCAATGGGATTATTCAATCAGATACGTTCATATGTTAATGCTCCAACTATTAGTTCCGATCCTTCCATAGAAGAGTTGTTAGATGAACGTGGTCGTGAGTTTTTTGATGAAAACTGGCGTAGAAATGACCTGATTCGATTTGGTAACTTTGAAGATGATTGGGGTTATAAACATACGATTAATCCAGCTGCTAAAACTGATTTTACCAAGCGCATTTTCCCTGTTCCAACCGGTGTTCTAAACGAAAATACCAACTGGTCTCAAAACAATGGATATTAAGTCATAGAATGTATTCAAATTCAGGGGGTGTTTCTTGTGCATCCCCTGAATATTTTAATATTGATATTTCTGGTTAAATTCAAAAACGATGATGTGTCGTTTCTGGATACAGTATTTATTGACCTTGTTCTGATAAAATTCAGTATTCGCGATTGTTGATGAAAAGTGTGTTTATGATTTTTTTATACAAATATTATTCATTCCGGATTATCGGAATTCTGGTTTATTTATTTTTTGTGAGTGCATGTGTTACGGTTGGTGTGGATAATAAACCAGAGAATCAATATATTGGTAAGGTTTATCCACTTCTCGATACCGAAAACTCCCGCTGGTTTTATTTTTCTTCAGCATCGAGGCCATTCGGGATGGTTAATCTGAGTCCTGATACCGAAATTGCAGGAGCCTGGGGT
Organism: Carboxylicivirga caseinilyticus; assembly: GCF_050589785.1. Taxonomy (NCBI): domain Bacteria; kingdom Pseudomonadati; phylum Bacteroidota; class Bacteroidia; order Marinilabiliales; family Marinilabiliaceae; genus Carboxylicivirga; species Carboxylicivirga caseinilyticus. The sequence continues at coordinate 28,197 of NZ_JBNGOX010000046.1, forward strand.
AGTGGATATCGTTACAAAGTGGATACCATTAAAGGATTTAGTCATATTCATGCCTGGCAATTGGCAGGTCCATCAGTAATGCCGGTTAATGATGATGCCGGTTTTAAGGATTATTTTTCAGCATTCAGTCATCAAAAAGAAGAGATTACACCCGGATATCACAAAGTTTACCTTGAAAGATATAATATTGAAGCTGAACTCACATCCACAAAAAGAGTTGGTTTTCATCGTTATCAATTAAAAAATACAAACAAACTTTCTATACTTTTTAATTTGAATGGCGAATTAGGGCCTTCTCTTATGAAAGATGGTCTTGTTTTTCAATCAGCAGATAAACAAAGAATTATTGGGCAGGTAACCAATAGTGCAACCATTCGTCGTCCGAAAGATTGTACGGTTTACTTTATAGCTGATTTTAGCTTGCCGGTTGACACAATTGAAAAAGACATACAGACCGGTAATTATAAACTTTCGTTTAAAGACATTGAAGGTGGATCACTTTTAATGAAACTTGCGGTCTCGTATACATCTGCAGAGAATGCAGCGATTAATATGAAAACTGAATTGCCGGGTTGGGATTTCGATCAAATCGTAAAGGAATCAGCTGATGAATGGAATCAAATACTTTCGCGGATTAAGATAGAAGGTGGAACTGCTGAACAACAAAAAAGGTTTTACACTGATTTATGGCATGCACTGCAGGGCCGTCGCATTATCAGTGACGTAAATGGTGCATATCCTGATAATACAGGAGATGAATTCAGGATTGGTCAGTTGCCATTGGATGAGAATGGTAAGCCAAAATTTAATCATTATAATTCCGATTCGTTCTGGGGTGCACAATGGACCATCAACACGCTTTGGGGTTTGGTTTTTCCTGATGTGGTTGACGAATTTACTCAATCACTGTTACAGTATCACAAAGATGGAGGTTTGATTCCCCGCGGACCATCAGGAGGAAATTACACCTACGTTATGACAGGTGCCTCGTCAACACCATTTATTGTTAGTGCTATTCAAAAAGGAATAGTGAAAGATAGTCTTGAAGCAATTTATGAGGCTTTGAAGAAGAACCATATGGGTGGTTTGATGGAAAAGGCGGGATACGAACACGCTACCAATCTGGGTGGAGGATTGTCGTATTATATGCAAGAAGGTTATATTCCTTATCCACTTTCAGATATTGAATACGGTTCTCATCAGGATGGAGTTAGCCAGACTCTTGAATATGCCTATCAGGACTGGTCATTAGCTCAGTTGGCAAAAAAACTGGGATATGATGAAGATGAAAAATATTTTATACAAAGAAGTAAAAACTATCAGAATCTGTATGATAGTATCAGTGGGTGGATGAGACCTAAAGATAAACAAGGACTATGGAAGTCCGACTTTGATCCATATCAGCTGGAAAGCGGTTTTATCGAAGCCAATGCAGCTCAGGTTACATGGTTTGTTCCGCATGATTTAAATGGACTGGCTCATTTGATGGGTGGTAATGAGAAAGCAGCAGAAAAATTAAATCAATCGTTTATTGAAGCTGAGAAAATGGGATTTACAGCTGGTACTTCACACGATAGAGAAGCGCATCCGGAATATAGCCGAATACCCATTAATTATGGTAATCAGCCATCCATTCAAACAGCATTTATTTTTAATTATCTCGAGCAGCCATGGTTAACACAATATTGGTCGCGCAAAGTGGTTGAAGCCGTTTATGAAGGCTTATCAACCGAACGAGGATATAATGGTGATGAAGACCAGGGATTAATGGGATCATTAGCGGTGTTAATGAAAATGGGTCTTTTTTCGATGAAAGGTGGGTGTTCAATGGATCCGCAACTTGAATTAGGATCACCCATTTTTGATAAGGTTATTATCCAACTAAATCAGAAATATTATCCGGGTAAGGAATTGATAATTGAAACCAGTAATAATTCAGCTCAAAATGCTTACATCAGTAAAGCAACATGGAAGGGAACAAAGTTGATGAACTGGTCAATTCTTCAGAGTGAGCTGGTAAAAGGTGGAACTCTTCATCTTGAGATGAGTGATCATCCGGATAACAAATAGTCAAGATCAAGTATAAACATGAAACCAATTGTATGAAAAGAAATCTGAAATATATTTTGTTTTTATTGTTGATATCAGCATGTGGTTCTCCCAAAAAGCAATCAGCATTGGAGGAAAAGAATGTTATTGTTAATCCAATCATGGATGAGTATTTCGCTGATCCTTGTATTGTAAAAGAAGCCGATACGTTTTATATCTATGCAACCATTGATCCATGGGGAGGCGAGGAATTAGCAGTTTTTTCAACCAATGATTTTAAATCTTTTACACGTTATCATTTAAACTGGCCAACCAAAGAAGCCTGTACAAGCGAGAGTTCAAATAATTCAATGGTATGGGCTCCTGCCGTGCGAAAAGCTGCCAATGGTAAGTATTATATGTATGTGTCGGTTGGCAGTGAAGTTTGGGTTGGAGTTGGAGAGAGTCCATTAGGTCCCTGGAAAAACGGAAAAGAAGATAATACACCTTTGATAGCAGCAGGTGATTATCCGCAGGTTCATAATATAGATGCCGATTGTTTTCTGGATGATGATGGTCAGGCATATTTGTACTGGGGGTCCGGATTTCATTGGGTTAACGGTATCTGCATGGCTGCAAAACTGAATGAAGATATGATTTCGTTTGCAGATGAACCTGTTGATGTAACGCCACCACACTATTTTGAGGCTCCTCATATGATTAAACGTTTTGGTAAATATTATCTGATGTTCTCGGATGGTAAAGCCATTGATGATACGTATAAGATTGGTTATGCAGTGGGCGATTCTCCAATGGGACCATTTACAGAAGGAGTTAATAGTCCTTTGCTGACAACCACAGCAGATAGTACTACGGTTGGGCCCGGACATCATACAATATTTAACGAAGGTGGTCAGGATTATGTGCTGTATCATCGCATATTTCCTCAGGGAGAAGAATATGTGTTACGTCAACTATGTATCGACAGTTTAAAATTTGATGATCAGCATAACATTAAAAAGATAGATCCTAAAGGCATTCAGGGGTTTTAAAGCTTATTGAGAAAGAGTTGATTAAGATTTAAAGTTATATCAGGATTTTAACTGGCAATTAATTGAGCTATTTGAATCTCCGAGACTATCTATTTTAGTTAAAACCATTTATGAACGATGAGAATTAGTAAACGACATATTTTTTTCTTTTTGTTGTTTTTATTGATATTACCTTTATCAGTAAATGCACAGAATCATCAGTTTGTCGATCCTTTGATTGGTTCAGAAGGATTAGGGAATGTGTTTATTGGACCATCTGCTCCATACGGAATGGTAAAGCCCGGACCTGATAATGATGTAGCTTCAAATAGCGGTTATTCAACAGATCCGTTAAGCGAAATTTATGGTTTTAGCCAGTTGCATGTAAGCGGCACTGGAGGAGGGCCGAAGTACGGAAATATATCAGTGATGCCATTTGCATCAGAAAACAATCAGATTTCATTACAACAGTCATCCATAAGAAATGATGAACAGGTATCGCTTGGTTATTACAGTGTGATACTGGATAAATGGAAGATTCAAACCCAGATAACTACTTCAGACCGTGCTGCGTTTTATCATTTTTCATATCCACATGACGTAACAAAACGGGTTAAGATTGATCTTGGAAAATTTTTGGGTGAACGATCCATCCCAGATTCGCGAGAGGCCCAACAGTTTGTGGGTTCTGAAATTGAGATAGTTTCCGATACAGAAGTAAGAGGTTACAGCCGTATCAGAGGTGGTTGGAATAACGGAAGAGCGTACACCGTTTATTTCTCTGCAGTTTTTGATCAACCTTTTTCTGATTATGCCACATTTAACAATGGTAAGATCTTTTCTGGTCAGAAAATACAATTAGATACAGGCGGTAAAACCGGTGCTATATTAACTTTTGCTGATATGGCTGATGATGTTCAAATGAAAATTGGTATTTCTTTTTTAAGTCCTTTAAAAGCGCAGGACAATATCGATAAGGAGATACCGCACTGGAATTTTGATCAGACACTAAATGAAGTGCAGGATAAATGGGAGAATATTTTAAGCAGGGTTGAAGTGGATGAAAAAACAAGTGACGAGCTCAAAACCATGTTCTATACAGGATTGTATCATACCATGCTTATGCCTGTTGATCGTACGGGTGAGAATCCGTTATGGGAGAATGATAGTCCTTATTATGATGATTTTTATGCTATCTGGGATACCTATCGATCATCAAGTCCACTAATTACGTTGTTAGATCCATCGCGACAAGTGAATATTGTTAATGCTATGTTGCAGATTTATAGGAGAGATGGTTATATGCCTGATGCCCGAAGCGGGAATTCCAATGGAAGAACACAAGGTGGATCAAACGGAGAAGTGGTTATAGCCGATGCATTTGTAAAAGGATTGAAAGGTATTAATTATAAACTGGCTCTGGAGGCCATGTTGAAAGATGCCACTATACCTCCGGGCGGTAATGAAGAAGCTGAAGGACGAGGAGGTTTGGTTGATTATAACAGTCTTGGCTACGTATCCACAGATTATGTGCGGGCAGGTAACCGAACGCTTGAATATGCCTATAATGATTACTGTCTGGCTATAGTTGCGAAAAATATTAAGCGCAGAGGCGAATACTGGCGTTTTATCAAGCAATCAGATAACTGGCAGAATCTGTGGCGCGATATTGAAGATCATGGTTCTCGTGGTTTTATTATGCCCAAAGATGCCCATGGAAACTGGGTAGATAGCATTCAGTGTGATGCAAAATATGGAAGGATATCCTACGTTCCGTTCACACCGGTAATGCAGGACTGGCCAATTTGTGTTTGTTGGTGGTGTGGCTTTTTTTACGAAGCGAATTCGTGGGAATATTCACTTTCTGTGCCGCACGATGTGGCTAAGTTGATTGAATTATCCGGTGGAACAGAGGCTTTTGAGAAACGACTGAATACCTTGTTTGATTTGGGATTGTATAATGTAGCCAATGAACCGTCATTTCTTACACCCAATCTTTATCATTGGATTGGTCGACCAGATCTGAGTAACGAACGTATTCATTCCATCATAGATGAAAATTATCATAGTGGAGCAGATGGAATACCGGGGAATGATGATTCGGGTGCCATGTCATCGTGGCTTGCTTTTCATATGATGGGTTTGTATCCCAATGCTGGTCAGTCTTATTATCTGATAAATGCGCCATACTTCGAAAAAACGGTCATTCATCAGGAAAATGGCAATGATTTTATTATTCGTACTGAAAATCTTTCTGAGAAAAATAAATATATCCAATCGGTTAAATTAAACGGGGAAGATTACTCAAAAGCCTGGATAGAGCACAGTGATATTGAAAAAGGAGGTACCCTGATTTTTGAAATGGGATCAAAACCTTCAACAGAGTGGGGAGTGAAAGATCTTCCTCCGTCAAAATTAGATAAGGATTACGATATTAATAAGATAAAAGCACATTAAAACAGGTTGTTATAAATAGTTATTGCTGATGAGAATATTACAGACTATAGTTTTCTTTTGGTTGTTATATTATGCACCTGTTGTTCATGGAAAATCCTATAACATTATTGACTTTGGAGCAATTTCAGATGGCATTACTTTAAATACTGAAGCAATACAGAAGGCAATAGACAAAGCAAATAAAAAAGGCGGAGGGAAGGTCATTATTCCATCGGGTAATTTCTTAACCGGGTGTATTCAATTAAAAAGTAACGTAGAACTGTATCTGGAAGATGATGCCGTTTTATTGGGAAGTACAAGTCCTTATGATTATTTTAAAGTTGAGGGAGAAGAAAGTTCTTTAAGTCCAAAAACAGATGACAATTCAGATTTGGGACTTATCCTGGCTTTTGAAGCTGACAATATTAAAATTTCGGGAAGAGGAACTATTGATGGTCAGGGATTGGCTTTAGCATTAAATGGCGATAGCCTTCATCATGCTGGAATACTTGTTGATAAAAACTACAATTACAGGCGAATGAGGCCAAGTGAATTGGTTCGTCCTAAATTATTCCGTTTCCTTCAATCTGAAAATATAGAAATCAAAGACCTGACTTTAACGAATAGCGCAAACTGGGGATTGTCTTTTGATTTATGCAAAAATATGATTTTAGATAATCTTACAGTCATCAACCGTGCCTACTGGAATAATGACGGTATTGATATTACAGATTGTAAAAATGTTAAAATCACAAGATGTGATGTAAATTCAGCCGATGATGGTATTTGTTTAAAATCTTACCATCCTTATTCGTTTAATGATAGTATTTATATTGCAAATTGTACTATACGAAGTAGTGCCAGTGCTGTTAAGTTCGGAACTGGTTCGTACGGTGGTTTCCGTAATGTGACGATTGAAAACATTAAGATATTCGATACTTTTCGTTCCGCTATAGCCATAGAATCAGTTGATGGAGCCACAATTGAAAATATTAAAGTGAATAACATTGTCGCTAAAAATACAGGTAATGCGCTGTTTATTCGTTTAGGACATCGAGCAGGAGAAAAAACCGGAACAGTACAAAATATTCATATTTCGGATATGCAGGTTGAGGTTCCGTTTGGAAGGCCCGATACAGATTATGACTTACGAGGACCTGAGGTTGATTTTTTCCATAATCCATTTCCTGCTTCCATCGTTGGGATTCCCGGACATTATATAAAGAATGTCACTTTGGAGAATATAAAAATTGTTTATCCGGGAAGAGCAACTAAAGGTATGGCTTATATTCCTTTAAGCGATTTAAATCGTGTTCCGGAACAAATTAAAAAGTATCCGGAATTCTCAATGTTTGGAGAACTGCCGGCATGGGGATTTTATGTTCGACATGTAAGTTGTATTGTATTTAAAAATATTCATTTACAACTTGAGAATAAAGATTTCCGTCCTTCATTTGTTTTTGATGATGTTGATAATCTGCAAATTGAAAGTGTTGTGATTGAGAATGTTGGCTCGCAAGATCAGGTTGCTTTAAAAAATGTGGTGAATTATAAGATTGAATTCCCTGTTGAAAAAATAACTATGGTAAAATAAATGCAAATGAGAACAATATTATATCAAATATTGATACTGGTTTACAGTAGCATTATTGTTGGTTGTACTACTAAATCAAATAATTATCCGGAAAATTCTTCTGCTGAAGAATTGCTGAAGCGTATTGTTCCAAATCATATAAATCAGTTTATTGTTGAGATTGAATTGAACGATACTGTTGATTGGTTTGAAATTGAATCAGTAAACGATAAGATTTTATTGAGAGGAAATAATGGAGTGTCAGTTGCATCCGCGTTATATTATTATTTAAAAGAATATTGTCATTGCCAGATTACATGGAACGGAACCAATCTTAATTTACCTGCTGAACTTCCGGTGGTTGATTCTAAAATCCATAAAGAGAGCCCTTATCAATACCGTTACTATTTGAATTATTGTACGTTTAATTACAGTATGAGCTGGTGGGATTGGAAACGTTGGGAAAAGGAAATTGACTGGATGGCTTTGCACGGAATCAATATGCCACTGGCTATAACCGGCGAGGAATACATCTGGGATAAGGTTTATCGATCCTATGGATTTACTGATGAAGATTTAGATCCGTTTTTTAGCGGACCAGCCTATTTTTCGTGGTTTTGGATGGGTAATCTCGATGGCTGGGGAGGTCCGCTTCCCCAAAGCTGGAAAGAGTCGCATCGCGATTTACAATTGAAAATCCTGCAACGTCAGCGCGAATTAGGAATGAAACCCGTATTACCTGCCTTTACAGGACATGTGCCGGCTACTTTTAAAAAGTTTTTTCCTGATGCAAAGTTAAAGCAGACCAATTGGGGTAACGATTTTGAAGATACTTACATACTTGATGCTGATGATCCATTGTTTGCTGAGATTGGGATGAAATTTCTTGAAGTTCAGACAGAAGTGTTCGGAACAGATCATTTGTACACAGCCGATACTTTTAATGAGAATGAACCACCTTCAGATGATCCGGAATATCTTTCAAAAATAAGCTATAAAGTTTACCAGGGAATGAAAGCTGTTGATCCTAATGCAGTATGGGTGATGCAGGGTTGGTTGTTTTACAGTCATCGCGATTTTTGGAAGGCCCCGCAAATAAAAGGATTATTAAGTTCGATACCTGATGATAATATGATTATTCTGGATCTGGCAACCGAGATTGAACCGGTATGGAAGCGGACAGAGGCTTATTATGGTAAACAATGGATCTGGAATATGCTCCATAACTTTGGAGGTAATATAAGTATGTTTGGTCGTATTGAAAAGGTTGCTGAAAATCCTGCCAGAGCATTGAATGATGCAAGTTCCGGTAAACTAAAAGGTATTGGACTAACCATGGAAGCCATTGAACAAAACCCTGTATTATACGAACTGATGACAGATAATACATGGCGCAATACATCAATAGAATTAAAGCCATGGTTAAGAAATTATATTCAGAATCGTTATGGACAATCAAATGAGATTTTGGAAGAAGCATGGGATATTTTGGTGAAAACCGCATACAATGGTCAGATTATAAGAGATGGAGCTGAATCAATCATTGTTTCGCGCCCTACTTTTGAAGGTTACCGTCGATGGGCCCGAACCAAGCTGAATTATGAACCTGAAGATTTATTGCCTGCCTGGGATTTATTCGTTCAATCAATTTCTGATTGTGGTAATTACGATGGATTTCAATACGATCTGATTGATGTTAGCCGCCAGGTATTGGCAAATTATGCTTTGCCTTTGCAACAACAGATATCCATAGCATATAAAACCAACGATAAAGAGAGTTTCAAAAGATACAGCACAGAGTTTCTGGAATTGCTTGATGACATGGATCGCCTATTGGCAACACGCAGGGATTTTCTGCTTGGGCCTTGGATTAGTGATGCACGAGCCTGTGGCAATACCGAAAGCGAAAAAGCAATATATGAGCAAAATGCACGTAATTTGATTACCCTGTGGGGAAGTGCTGATAATCGTTTGCATGAGTATAGTAATCGTCAGTGGAGCGGATTAATCAGTGACTTTTATAAACCAAGATGGAAACAATTTTTTGACGAGGTTGAGGTTTATTGGAAGAACTTTGATCAGGAAGCATTTGATGAACGGATTAAACAATGGGAGTGGCAATGGGTTACTAAACGTTCTGATTATCCTATTGAAGCAATGGGTGATGCCAATGCTATTGTAATTGAGCTTCATCAGAAATATCGCGACCGCATAGTGCCTTTAACCCAAGTTCAGCCGGTAATTAAATACAACTATTAGTATGGAAAACAGTGTGCTTAAAAAGCCGGAACGTTTTCTGGCATTGGATGTATTCAGAGGCTTAACAGTAGCATTAATGATTATTGTAAATACTCCGGGTACGGGTGCAAAAATATATAGCTATTTTATACATGTTCAGTGGTTTGGGTTTAGTCTGGCCGACCTTGTATTTCCTTCTTTTTTGTTTGCAGTTGGGAACGCCATGAGTTTTTCGATGAAGAAAATGAAAGTGGCTCCGCCTTCTGAAGTATGGAAGAAAATTATTAAACGTACTTTAATAATCTTCTTATTGGGATACCTGATGTATTGGTTTCCGTTTTTAACTTTTGGTGATGATGGCTCATTTATTCTTAAACCTATATCCGAAACCCGTATTATGGGTGTTTTACAACGTATTGCTCTTTGTTACTTTTTTGCATCAGTCATCTTCTATTATCTGTCAGAAAAAACTGCACTGATAGTTTCCGGAGTAATCTTGTTAGCTTATTGGGCTATTCTTTATGTCTTTGGTGAAAAAGGAGCTGAACTGGAAATGGCAACCAATGCTGCAGCAAAGTTTGATTTATCTATTCTGGGTATAGGTCATATTTACAAAAAAGATAGTATTCCGTTTGATCCGGAGGGAATCCTAAGTACACTTCCCGCTATTGTTAATGTGATTGCGGGTTACATAGCTGGTATTTTTATTCAAAAAAAGGGAAAGTCGTTTGAGGGTATTGCCAGCTTATTGATTATTGGGTTTTTATTGACATCGCTGGCTTTATGGTGGGATCTGATTTTTCCTATTTCCAAAAAACTTTGGACCAGTCCATTTGTACTTTATACTGTAGGCCTGGATTTATCGATAATGGCAGTTTTAATCTGGTTAATTGAGTTAAAAAATATCAAATACGGAGTATCCTTTTTTGATGTGTTTGGTAAAAATCCCTTGTTTATCTACCTGTTTTCAGAATTGTTCTATGTTACACTAAGACTTATTCCTGTGAGTGAAGGACTGGATGCTTTTGAATGGGTAAGTGAAAAAGTTTTTCAAAATATTTTTCTCGGTTCATTTGGCTCTTTACTAACAGCTATAGCTTATTTGTTAGTATGTTGGTTACTGGGTTGGATACTGCATCGTAAACGCATTTATATCAAAATTTAAATCTTAGTATTAATCTAAATGGATTAGTATTAACTTAGAGTATAACTCAAAATGTAGCATATATAAATGATTCGGGTTCTAATCATATTACTTCTTTCTTGCATCTCAGTAAAAGTTTTGGCTGACGATATTAAACTGGAGCATTATAGTGTTGAAAATGGCTTGTCACATAATTCGGTTCGTCAGATTGTGCAGGATAGACATGGCTTTTTGTGGTTAGGTACTTTTAAGGGCTTAAATAGTTTTGATGGGGAAAATTTCACTCCTTTTATCAGGAATTATAAGCCATACAGCAGTATTTATGTTAATGATATAACAACTGTAATTGTTGATAATGATTCCGATCAGATGTGGATTGGTTCCCGGGGTGGTCTGTCGAGTTACGATTATAAAACACATCAGTTTAAAAACTATTTACCTGATGCAAATGATCCGAATTCAATACCTGATTATGAAATCAGATCGTTGTATATCGATCATTTAAAAAGACTATGGATCGGTACTAAAAATGAAGGTCTTTGTATTTTTATACCTGGGGAAGATAGGTTTGAACGAATCGATATTGATGGTTTCAAATATATAAAGTCGATTTTTGAAGATATTAACGGCCATATATGGATTGGTAGTTATGAAACGGGTGGAGTTGCAAGGTTGACATTAGATAAAAGAGGTAGCATCATTACTGTTAAAAAGTACAATTTGCCCATTGAAGGTTCTGCAGTTCAAAACCCATATCTTAATTTCATCTACCAGGATGATAAATCAGACATGTTTGTTGGTACACGCGAGGGATTATATAAATGGGATAAGGACAAAGATGTATTTTATCCCTTACCGTTTCATGATAACACTGTTCGCGAAGCTTTAGGTCCTTACTTTAACTGCATAACACAGGCTCCTGATGGCAAATATTGGTTAGGTACAATCGGTGGCCTGATTGTTTGCGATCGCCTTGAAGATATTTCAGGGGGTAAGTTCGAGAGGCACTATGCCAATGTTACAGAAAAGACCTCACTGGTTGATAATTCAATATCAGCTCTTTATTTTGATCGCTCTGGAGTGCTTTGGATTGGGACGGAGAATGGATTGGATAAATATGATCCGTTCAAGAATCAATATAAAATAAAGAAGAACTTTTTGGGTGAAGCAGCTATTCAACTACCTCGTATTTCAGGATATGCCGAAACCTTCGACCATAAACTGCTTATAGCTACTCATAATTATGGGTTATTCATTGAACAAGGTAGTTATTTCAAATTGCTGGCTGATAGGTTTAAAGAGATTTCAGGAATTTATACACAGGATGGGAAAATATTCTATTGTGGATTGTGGGATGGAAAAGTTCTGATATATAATTATTTAAATAAATCAACAAAGTTGTTGGATCTTGGATTTGATCCTGAACCTGTTTTTGCATTTGCCCCTTTAAATGATAGCAGACTCTTAATAGGTTCTCATGGCTCAGGAGCAGTTATTTACAACCCTCTTAATAAAAATATTGATCATCAGTTACAGCGGTTATTTCCTGACCTGGAAATAAACGATGTGATTGCCGACAAGAATGGAATTATCTGGCTTGCTTCAGAAACGGGAGTTGTACAATATGATATCGAGAAGAATGAAGTGAAACGGTTTAATGCAGATGCGGAAACGACGAGTGGTATATCTAATGATTATGCTAAGGATATTTGTATTGATGAATTGGGAACGCTATGGTTAACAACAACATTAGGACTGAATTATTTTGATGAGGAAAAGCAGGACTTTGTTCCGGTTTACGATCCGCCTGAGGTACATAATAATTGGATAACTGATATCTTAACAGGTCCAGATGGTTATTTATGGTTAAATCTAAACAATGGAAAGGTAGGAAAATTCAATCCCAAGAATTCGGAGTTAAATGTTTATGATGTTGGAAGCGGAAATCGTTTGGATATTTTCAGTAATAAAGGATTTCTCCTGTTTAACGATTCAATTATTTATCTTACGGGTAAGGATGGTGTTATTAGTTTTCCTGTTAAGGGATTAAAAGATAATATGGTTTCGGAACCGCCATTTATAACGGAAGTCAAGATTCAAAATAAGGTTGTATTACCGGGAGATACCATTAATCGTCAGATACTAATGAAAGAGGATCTGAATTTCTCTAAAAAATTGGAACTGGCGTATGCTAATCGGAATTTCTCATTTACATTTTCATCTCCCTCTTATGTAAATAATAAACTGAACAAGTTTCAATATATGTTGGAAGGATATGATGAAGAATGGATTACAACAGATGGTGTTTTAGCCAATGTTCAGTATACCAACTTATATCCGAGAGAGTATCAGTTTAAGATAAGAGCTTCTAACAGCAGTGGGTACTGGAGTGAAGAATCTGTATATCAGATAAAAATAAATCCTCCTTTTTGGTTGACATTTAAAGCCATCTTATTGGTTTTTACAGTTTTGTCAATTACATTATTCCTGGTTTATCGCCAATTAAAAAAGAGCATTGAATTAAGGCAGCAGTTGCAGTTTCAGAAGGTTCAGCACGAAAATGATGAGCGATTAAATGATGAAAAACTTCGTTTCTTTACGAATATCTCTCACGAACTTAGAACTCCTATCTCATTGATTCTTGGTCCGGCCAAACAATTGGCCGATGAAGGAGGAGCTAACGAATATCAAAAGAATAGGTTAAGCCTTATTTTGCAGAATTCGAACCGGTTATTGTATTTGGTTAATCAATTGTTGGATTTCCGTAAGTCACAATCGGGACAATTGCAATTAAAAGTGGCCAAAACTGATATTCTTGCGTACACAAAAAATGCTTTTCAGTCTTTTGAAGAATATGCAAAAGACAAAAAGATAAACTATCAATTTACTTGCGAAGAAGAAATTACGGGCTGGATAGACCGGGATAAATACGATAAGATTATTTTTAATCTATTGTCAAATGCCATTAAGTTCACCCATAAAAATGGTCATGTTGATTTGTATGCATCAGTCTCTGGTGACGAGAACAATATTCGTCAGTTGAAGATAGAAGTAAGTGACGATGGAGTTGGAATTCCACTCGAAAGTCAGAAAAAAATTTTTAACAGATTCTATCAGGTTGAAGACAGTAAACAGGAAAATACCGGATCGGGTATTGGTCTGTCTCTTGTACAGTCCTTGGTTGAGGTGCATAAAGCCAGCATTGAGGTACAAAGTGTTCCTGACAGAGGAAGTGTATTTTATGTAATAATCCCAATCGATAGAGAATGCTACAGTGATGATGAAGTTTTCGATTATGAGTTGAAATCGAGTGATGCAAGCGAAGTTCAGGTCTCAGAAAATAAGATGGATTCAAAATCGATAGAACTGAAAGAAAAAATCTTATTGGTTGAAGACAATACTGAACTGCGTAAATATGCTGCTGAATATCTATCAGAGTTTTACAAAGTATATGAAGCAAAGAACGGAGAAGAAGGCTTGCGTATTTGTATCCAGGAAAAACCCATTCTTTGTGTGGTTGATGTTATGATGCCTGTTATGGATGGGTTTGAGTTTTGTACCCACCTTAAAAGTGATGAGCGAATCAGTCATATTCCGGTTATTCTTTTAACCGCATTATCAGATCATGATAATATGATTAAAGGATATAAGCTGGGGGCCGATGCTTATTTGGCCAAACCTTTTGATCCGCCGTTATTAAAAACCCGTATCGAAAATATTGTTAAAAACAGGGTGGACCTGAAAGAAAAATTCTCTCAGGATGTGGAAAGTGATATTCAGATTCTGGCCCATTCACCTGTTGACGAAGAGTTTATTTTGAAGGTAAAAGATGTAATAGAGAAGAATATAAGTAATACTCAGCTGACGGGTGATCTCATCTGTTCCGAGATGGCAATCAGTTCATCTACTCTTTACCGAAGGATTAAGGAACTTACAGATTTGTCGCCTAATGAGTTTATAAGAACTATCCGACTTAAGAAGTCGGTTGAATTATTGAAGCAAAAAAGGAATAACGTATCAGAGGTATCTACCATGGTGGGTTTTAACGATCCTTATTATTTCAGCCGTTGTTTTCGTAAACAATTTGGTTTTCCACCAAGTAATTTATTGTAATACATATAAATGTAAATGATTAAAATAAATACTATGCATTTTCAAAAAATAAATTTATTAATTAAGAAATTATATGCTTTCAGGTTAAGTGCGGCAGCTCTATTGATGATCTTATTTTGGGCTTGTCAGCCTCAAGTTGAAAAACAAAAGGTTTTTGATATTACTGATTATGGTGCCATAGCTGATGGTATGACAGATAATGCAGAGTCGATAAGTAAAGCCATTAAGGCATGTCAGGAAGCCGGTGGAGGTAAGGTTATTATACCGGGTGATGGTGTTTTTGTTACGGGGCCGTTTGATTTGGTTTCGAAGATGGAGTTTTGTGTCGAAGGGGGTGCTACCTTGCTTGCTAACCCTGATACTTCGGTTTATCAGAAAAGTGCATTCCGATATAATCCAGGTGAAGGAATGATTTGGATCGGAGGAGAAAACCTCACAGATGTTGCCATTACAGGATTAGGTGTGATCAATGGTAATGGAATTTCTTTTATGGGTGAAGAACTGGACGATTCATACGAGTTATTGCCATTTAAAGTAAAAGATCCTCGTCCGCATGTCTTGACATTGACGAATGTGAAGAATCTGCGTATCAGGGATGTTACTTTTCGTCATTCAGCTTACTGGACGGTTCATTTAATTGGTTGTGATGATGTTGTTATTGATGGAATAACCATTGACAATAGCTTGAAAATCAGAAATAGTGATGGTATTGATCTGGATCATAGCAAGAATGTTCGAATCAGTAATTGTCATATTAAAAGTGGCGATGATAGCATTTGCCTTAAAAACCGACGCGAGTTTGAGGAATATGGTGCTTGCGAGAATATTGTGGTTACCAATTGTCTGATGTCTTCCAGATCATGTGCTTTA
Organism: Carboxylicivirga caseinilyticus; assembly: GCF_050589785.1. Taxonomy (NCBI): domain Bacteria; kingdom Pseudomonadati; phylum Bacteroidota; class Bacteroidia; order Marinilabiliales; family Marinilabiliaceae; genus Carboxylicivirga; species Carboxylicivirga caseinilyticus. The sequence continues at coordinate 43,630 of NZ_JBNGOX010000046.1, forward strand.
AAGATAGGATCGGAGAATATGGATACCATAAGAAATGTCACGGTTAATAATTGTACAATTTTAGCAAGTAACAGAGGTATTGGTATTCAAAACAGGGATGAGGGAGTGGTATCTGATGTGCTGTTTTCAAATATCATTATCGAAAGTCAGTTTTTTAGTGATGTATGGTGGGGTAAATCAGAACCTCTATATGTTACAGCTTACCGAAGAGCCAATATCAATCATAAGGATGCAAGCTGGCGTTTCCCTAAAGGTGCAACAGAAGGAAAAGTTGGGCAGGTAAAAAATATAGTATTCCGTGATATTGTTTGCAGAAGTGAAAATGGTGTTTACGTAAGTGCTGAATCGAAAGATAAAATACAAAATATTCTTTTTGATGGTGTTGTGGTAAATCTTAACAGGTCAACTGATTATGAAGGGGGTATGTACGACAGAAGGCCGTGTCAGATGGAAGGCATCGTAAAAGCCAAGACTTCCGGTTTTTATATTGATAATGCAACTGATGTTGAAATTCGTAATTGTGATATAAAAGTGGGAGACAGAGCGCCATTAAATATGGGGCAGTTAGTTTATCGAACCAACTAGTTTTTATTATTACAGACTATATTAAAACGAGCATATCTTTTGATGATGTGCTCGTTTCTTTATTTTGATCTGTCCTGGTAAAGCTATAAAACAGCCTTCAGTTCATTAATTAAACAATCAATTTGTTGTTGGGTATGAGTTGAAAATACAACAATTCGAAGTACTCCTTCAGCGCCCGAACCGATGTAATTCAGAAATTGAATGTAAATTCCTTTTTTCATCAGTTTGGATTGAATCATTTTCATATAACTGGCATCCTTTAGATGGAATGCAGCAACAGGAATAGCATTTACTTCCATGTTAATTCCAATTTTTTGCAATCCCTGTTTAAGGTAGAGCGCATTATTCCATAAATCTTTTCTCCATTGAGGATTTTCTTTTAAAAGTCTGATCGCTTCAATAGAAGCTCCTATGGCAGCGTTTTGAGGTGCTGTTGTTCCTTTGGGGATATTGGTTGATCTTACCTTTGAGATAAATTCTTCAGAACCAACCACAAATCCGCCGTAAGTTCCAAAGGCTTTTGATAAGGTTGCCCCCATATGCAATTGATCCGATGCAATTCTGAAGTGCTCAAACGTTCCTTTACCATATTCACCATTAATACCAACTGAATGGGCATCATCAATCCAAACCAGACCATTGTATTTTTCAGCCAGCTTTAGGTACTGATTAACCGGTGCGATTCTTCCATACACAGGAAACATGCCATCCGACAGAATTATAGGTTTATGGTTTTTATTTAGTTTTTGTAATTGTCTTTCCAGATCATCCGGCTGGCAATGGAGAAAAGTGTTGACGGGTATCTGGCAGAGAATGGCTGCATCTTTCAAACAATAATGCGAATCTTCATCAATAAAGATATGTGTAAATTTGTTTTGATCTTTTAAAGCCAATAAACCTGCCATATTGCTCATGTAACCAGATGGCAGATAAATTGCATCTTCGCACAAGAAATATTCAGCCAGTGAAACTTCCAAAGTCTTTAAAATCGGATTGGTTCCATTGATAGATCGTGATGTGGCTGTTGTAATGCCATATTCAGAAAGAGCTATAATGCCAGCTTCAATTATTTTTGGATGACTTTGCAACTGATAATATCCTACACCTGCAAAATAAAGCATCTTTTGTCCGTTGATAATCACTTCTGTATCTACTTTACTTTCAAGAATAAGTTCGCTGGTAATATTTTTAATTTGGCTCATAATTATAGAATAGTAGTTTCAGAATTGGCCAATACATCTTCTTTGTAATCAGCACCAATGCCTATTGAGTCTCCAATTTTCCATTGTCCTTTACCCTGATATTCGATTCCTCCAATTACAGGATCTTCAGCCAACATTAATGATGAATCAATATCGTAATGAACAACATTAGGGCATGCCAAAACAAAATGCATCAAAGCTGTTAAAGCGTAACGCGACTCGGACATACAACCCACCTGGCATTTAATACCAGCACTTTCGGCGATGGAGTTTATCTTTAGAGCGGTATTAATTCCTCCTGATTTTGAAAATTTTATATTGAAATAATCACAGGCTTCAATTTTGGCTAGTTTCATAGCATCGTAATGTGTGAAAAGTGATTCATCGGCCATGATAGGAATGGGACTTTGTTGTCTCACTTTTGGGAGCTGTAAATAATTCCATGCAGGTATTGGTTCTTCACAATGCTCAATGTTAAATTTATCCAGAGCTTTCAGTGTTTTAATGGCTGTAATCACATCCCATCCCTGATTGGCATCAATTCGAATTGGATAAGAACCACCTACTACCTCCCGAATGGCTTTAATGCGGGCAACATCATCCTTGAGGTTAGTTCCTAGTTTAACTTTTATGGCAGGAAAACCTGCATCCATAAAATTTTTAGCATCTGCTGCTACTTTCTCAGGACTGCCAATACTAATGGTCATATCAGTAAATATCTCCCTGTTGTTCGATCCTCCAAGGTATTGGTAAAGCGGTAGTTTTGCTTTTTTAGCTGCCAGATCATATAGGGCCATATCAAATGCACTTTTCATAGTGTAATTGTTATGAACCGCCTTTTCTATTTCCATTAACCTTTCTTGAAGACAATATGGATCTTTGCCTTTGAGCATTTTTCCTATCATCTTCGAAAGTTCAAAAACAGTTTCTTGTGTTTCTCCAACAATAAATACAAAAGGAGCACATTCGCCAATGCCAATTAAACCATCAGAAGAGTGCAGTTTTACAACAACATTTGTTGCACTTGGAATTACCCCTAAAGAAATTACAAATGGTTCTTTGTAAGGGATATTTAGTTTTATGATTTCAATTTTAGTGATAATGGCCATATCAGAATATATTTCTTATGTGATGTTTTTCATTGCTTTGATTTAAGACTGATCGTAAATGCACTCATTTACTTTGAAATGTTGTATTACGTATTACAGATTTTAAAAATAGAAACGATTAAATCATTCTCAAAGTATTATTATCACTTTTATACTTACTTTCTCTGAAAAATAAGGCTAGATTAAAAGCTCTTTCAATTCTGGTTTTCAGGAAGTAGTATATTGTTTAGTAAGGATGATATTTGTTTAATGATTCACTAAAAAAGGGGCTGTCGTATTGACAACCCCGGATACTAAAATATCAACTTAAACAATTTTTTATTAAGGTTCGTCCCACCAGCAATTTTTGGTTAGATAATCCTGCTCCGCTGCCCCGATTGCAATGGCATTGGCTTCATTATATTGTAACTCGTAGGTGTGTGTTGGTGCTCTTCTCATATATCTTTCACCATACCATACCGGAACTTCAGCAGCAGTTGGTTTTTGATAAGCAGGAAAAACATCAGTGCTGTAATCGTACCTTCTTAAATCAACCCATCTTTCTGGTGACCCCAAAGGTAGTGCAATGAATTTCTGAGTCATTATATTCATTAATGTCAACTCATCTGCACTTTGCGGAAGTGCGTTGCTTGACAAGTACTCGGTAATATCAGCTTCTGCTACACCTAATTTACGCATGTTGGCTTCAATCACATTTTGCATTGTTGTTAATGCTTCACCTTTTTTGTTTTGAAGAAAAAGAGCTTCTGCTTTAATGAATTGTAATTCTTCATACGATAATAATTCATTTGATTTTTCATTACCAAAATAGTAGGTTCCTGCCAAATTACATTCAAGTGAATCTTGGTAACCAAGATAATAAGGCAATTCAGCATGGAAATCCAAACCTTTGTATTCTCCGTTAATATTAGGAGCTAATAAAAATTCAGCTCTTGGGTCCAATGCTGGTTGAGGTGAAGGAGCTCCAGTGTATTCATGTGTGAAATATGACACATAATGATCTCCAAAAACCCATCTGCTTCCCATTTGTCGGGGACCATACAAGCTATTAAGATTTGTGTTGTCTCCTCCCGGGAAATCTACTCGCGGACTTTCATCAACCGACTGAAATGATTTATTAACACAGTCGATAACTGCAGCCGCATCATAGATTGCCTTTTTGGTTATTTTCTGCAATAAGCGGGCTTTTACTCCATATCCAAACTTAATCCATAAGTCAACATCTCCATCAAACAGATAATCTCCTGCTGATAATGATGAAACTCCAGCGGCTTGCTCCTTATGCAATTGTGCAATACCCTCATCAACTCTGTCGATTAAAGCATAATATAGTTCTTCCGGATCATCGAATTTTGGCATGATTATTTGCGGTTGGAAAGCTTCTTCATAAATAAGATCGCCATGTGCTGCCATCAGAAAATCCATACCAAAAGCTTCCATAATCATACCTGCACCGGCATAATGATAAGAACCTTCTTCAAGCGCCATTTTTATCATGGTTCTATTGCTTGAACCAACATTAACAAAAATAACCTGCCATGGCCATGTAAAGTCACTTATCACCGGATTCCAATAGGGCATTCGAGTACCATTACGGCCGCTGTTGTATCTATATAATTCTTGTGAGATATTTGAAATACGAAATGCCATACTACCATAAGCATCATTGGTTTGTTCAACAATTGATGCTAAACGTAAACTAACATCAATCTTATCGTCCGTTAGGTTTTCAGGGTCAGAATTGACATCTAAAAAGTCTTCACAACTCACCATTAAAAGGGCTGCTAACGGGAAAAAAAGTATATAAATAAGTTTCTTCATTCGTAATTGTTTTTTGAGTTTCAATTGATTTTTAAATCTTTTCATACCTTCTTGAGATTCAATTTAGAATGAAATATTTAAACCTACACTCATTGATTTTGTAGCTGGTACACCACAATAATCAACTCCAGATGAACCTGATCCTTTTGACCCGGCACCACTCATACTAACTTCAGGATCCATTCCTGAGTAGTTTGTAAACAGTAACAAATTATTTCCGATTAAACTAACCGAAGCTCTTGAAAGATGAAGCTTGGTTGTTAAGGTCTTAGGAAGAACATAAGTAAGATTGACAGTTCGTAACCTCACCCAATTAACATTTTCGATGAAATGAGAAGCTTCCTGGGTATAGATATTTTGATAGTAGTATTGATTTAACTCTGCACTTTGAGTGTTTTCTGAATAAGTACCATCGCTGTTTAATACTACTCCATCGAATACTTTGGTTGTACCTCTGTCAAGTGTTGTTTCGCTTAGGCCAGAATTAACCATTGCCCATTCTGTTGCATTTAGCACATCGCCTCCAAAACGAAGATCCCACAACATGTTAAACGACCAGTTTTTATAGGTAAATTGATTGGTGATTCCTAACAGTAAATCCGGTTCTCTGTTACCCATAAGGTTAGTGTAATCATTATTTGTAACAGGATAACCATCGCTTCCAATAACCACTCGTCCTGCATATTCGCCTTCTTCAACAGTTTCCCATTTTTGTCCGATAATACCTAAGAAAGGACCATCAAGAACGGCACCTGCTTTTGCAAAACCAAATTGAGTATCGGTTACATAAAGTATAGGAAGGGTCTCAGGTAGTTTAAGAACAGTTCCTTCATTTCTTGTTACGTTAGCAATAATGTCCCATGAAAAGTTAGGTTTTTTAATGGGTTTTACACTTATGGTTAGTTCAATACCTTTGTTTTGAATAGAACCATCGTTGATGTATTTTAGGATATATCCTGTTGACTGACTAACCCTTGGTTGAATAATCTGGTCTTCGCTTCGTTCACGGTACCAGGTGAAGTTAACGCCTAAGCGATCAATCCAGAGATTTGCATCAAAACCTGCTTCAATGGATGTGGTCGTTTCTGGTTTCAATTCTGAGTTACCTGCACTCCATTCGTTCAAATAACCACCGCCTGGGCCAGTCCATTGTTTAACAGCTGTGGTTGTCATATACATCGGAGCATCTTTACCAACCTGAGCAACGGATACTCGTATTTTTCCATAAGTCAAAACTTCGTTTTTAGGTAATAATTCCGAAACTATTACACCTACATTCCCCGAATAGTAATCGAAAGAATTGTTTTCTTTTGGTAAGGTTGAACTCCAGTCATTTCTGTAAGTAGCTCCAAATAAGAATGTATTGTTATATGACAATCTTAAATCGCCAAATACACCAATTAAGCGACGTCTTCTATGAGCAACTGTCAAGTCTTTGTTTTCTTTGGCAATGTTATTCAGACTTTTAAATGTTGGTTCAATAAAAACCTGACCGACTAACGATTGTGACTTATTATCAAGGATCTCAACATTATGTCCTGCAACATAATCCAATTGAAGTCCGGTGGTTATCTCTTTATTTCCGGAAATGGTAAATAAAGAGGTAATCAAACTGTTTTGTGTATTATTCTCAGAAATACCACCTCGATACCAGTCAAGAGAAGTAGTACCAACTTCTCTGATACTTTTGTATTTGTTATTGTAATAATCAAGTCCAACACGGTACGATGCCTTTAACCATGAAGTAAGTTCAGCATCTATATGAGCATTTGAAAGGTATCTTTCTCTTCCTGTTGTTTGAGGTGAGGTCACTAGTGGGCGATTAAGATTAAAAAACGATCTTTGAAATTCTTTGTTAGTCGTACTTGTAGCGATTTTTAATAGCGTGACGATTTGAATTGAA
>NZ_JBNGOX010000047.1:0-47362 GCF_050589785.1 Carboxylicivirga caseinilyticus
CTTGGCAAGGTCGTGCTCTACCAACTGAGCTATTTTCGCGTTTTTTGCAAATTAACTTGGCAAGTTGTTGCCTACCCCACGATAGCTATCGTGGTGAGCTATTTTCGCGTTTCAAACTGTAGCAATCCCTGTATCTATCCGTTGTTAGCGTTGTTTTCTTTTGCGATTGCGGATGCAAATATAGACCTATTTTTTGTTTCTCCAAAATAAATTTTCGCGATTAATAGTAAAAAATATGGGATAGAAGCCTAACTAACTCCTATCCATTTTTTTATCTCGTTCAATTTATTTAATGCTTCTACTGGTGTGAGATTATTTACATCTAAATCCGCGATTTCATCACGAATTTGTTTTAGCACCGGGTCATCAAGTTGGAAAAAACTAAGCTGCATTCCTTCTCTGTGAGTTGAAATATCATTCATAGGCTTACTTAAGTCACCTTTACGATTTGATTTTTCTAAATCACTAAGTATTGAATTGGCTCTTTTAACAACGCTTTTTGGCATTCCGGCCATCCGTGCAACATGAATACCAAAGCTGTGATTGCTTCCTCCTGGAACCAGTTTACGAAGGAAAATGACTTTATTGTCTACCTCTTTAACAGATACATTGTAATTCTTACAACGTTTATGGGTTTTTGCCATTTCATTTAATTCATGATAATGGGTGGCAAACAAAGTTTTAGCTCCTGATTTTTTGTTTTCATGAATATATTCAACAATTGACCAGGCTATGGATATACCATCATAGGTGCTGGTTCCACGTCCTAATTCATCAAACAAAACAAGGCTTCGTTTGGTAAGGTTATTCAAAATACTGGCCGCTTCGTTCATTTCTACCATAAAGGTGGATTCACCAAGACTAATGTTATCTGAAGCACCCACTCGGGTAAATATTTTATCAACCACACCAATTGATGCGGCCTCAGCTGGTACATAACATCCTATCTGAGCCATCAGCGTAATTAAAGCAGTTTGACGAAGCAATGCTGATTTACCAGCCATATTGGGTCCGGTTATAATGATGATCTGTTGGGTATCATTGTTAAGGTAAACATCGTTAGGAACATATGATTCCCCAATTGGAAGCTGTTTTTCAATAACTGGATGGCGACCCGCTTTAATTGTCAGTTCCAGTGAATCATTAACAACCGGACGAACCAGTTTGGAATCCCCTGCCAGGTTATTGAATGAAACCAATACATCAATTTTGGATAATAACATTGCATTCAATTGAATGGCTGTTATAAATTCCGAAACAGCAATAATCAGATCATTGTAAAGTCTGGTTTCTATTGTAAGTATTTTTTCTTCAGCTCCAAGAATTTTGGATTCATATTCTTTTAATTCTTCAGTAATATACCTTTCAGCATTTACCAAAGTTTGTTTTCTGATCCATTCCTGCGGTACTTTGTCTTTGTGTGTATTTCGAACTTCAATATAATAACCGAATACATTGTTAAAGGCAATTTTTATGCTAGGTATATTGGTTTCTTCACTTAATCGTTGCTGAAGATTAGCCAGATAATCTTTACCGGAATAAGCTATCTTTCGTAAATCATCCAATTCGTCAGACACACCTTCCTGAATGACTCCACCTTTTGAAATTAAAACAGGTGGTTCAGACTGAATCTCACGGTGTATTCGCTCACGTATGGTTGCACATCCGTTTAATTGATCTCCAATATGCTTCAGATGTTCGTTACTGCTTGATAAACATCCTTCTTTAATGGGATCTATGGCAAATAATGCCATTTTAAGTTGGATTAATTCACGGGGAGTGATTCTGCCGGCGGCAACTTTTGCAACCAGTCTTTCCAAATCTCCAATTGAATGCAAAGCATCCATGATGGAGTCTTTGAGTTCAGGTTCTTTAAAGAAATATTCAACAACACTTAAGCGATCATCAATTGGTTTTACATCCTTTAACGGAAGTGCCACCCATCTTTTCAGCATGCGTGAGCCCATTGGGCTAATGGTGCGGTCAATAACATCGGTTAATGATCGTCCGCCTTCATTTAACGAACTGAAAAGTTCAAGATTACGGATAGTAAACTTATCTAACCAAACATACTTATCTTCATCAATTCGACCTAGAGTAGTTATGTGCTGAACTTTATGATGTTGAGTCAGATCGAGATAGTGCATAATAGCGCCGGCAGCCGTGATGCCGTAATTCAGGTTGTGAACGCCAAATCCTTTTAATGAATTAGTCTCGAAATGTTTTAATAATCTATCATGAGCCGAATCCGGTGCAAAAGCCCAATCATCAAAGGCATAGGTGTAATATTTGGGTCCGAATGCTTCTTCAAAAATGGCTCTTTTGCCTTTTTCGTATAAAACCTCTTTGGGTTTGAAGTTACCAAGTAGCTTTTCAACATATTCAAATGAGCCTTCAGATGTTAAAAATTCACCCGTTGAAATATCTAAAAAGGCCACGCCAGCTACTTTTTTATCAAAATGAACACTGGCAAGAAAATTATTCTCCTTGTGTTCCAGAATATTGTCGTTGATGGCTACACCTGGTGTCACCAACTCAGTTACCCCTCTTTTTACAATTGTTTTGGTTGCCTTCGGATCTTCCAACTGATCACATACAGCAACTCTTTGACCTGCACGAACCAGTTTAGGTAAATAAGTATCAAGGGCGTGATGAGGGAAACCGGCAAGCTCAACATACGAAGCTGAACCATTGGCTCTTCGGGTAAGTGTTATACCCAGAATCTCTGAAGCTTTAATTGCGTCTTCAGAAAAAGTTTCATAAAAATCACCAACTCTGAAAAGTAAAATGGCATCAGGGTACTTATCCTTAATGCTATAGTATTGTTTCATTAATGGTGTTTGAACGGTATCTTGTTTTGATTTAGCCAATGTTGAAAAATTTAATGTTTTTACTCAAATGCTGGTATGCTCTTTTTTGAATATTCAAGTCCGTAAAACCAACGAGTGTTGCAAAGATATAAATATCAGTTGCTCTTAGAAATCTTATTTATTAACAGATGGTTGTTTTAAATTTTCGATTTTGTTGGTATATTTAATCGTACCTAAATAAATCGCTATGAATCAAATATTGAAAAATTTCGGAATCTTGTTAATTCTTTTGGGAGTCGTCATTTTACTGGTATACATGATGAATACTCCAGTTGGTAATGGTTTATTAGTGCTTTCTGGTTTCTTAATGGTGGGAGGAATCGTAGCTCATGTTATTCTGAATCGGATTATTGAATAAAACTTTGAAAGGCTGTTTAAAAATATTCTAAACAGCCTTTGTTATACTTTTCCCATTCCATATAGGAACCACGTCGAATTTGCTTTTTGTAAAACACTCCTTTAAATCGTCATTGAATCCCTTATTCTTTAATACGTTATAATGGTATCCTTGTGATGCAAGTTTTTTTACATCAGCTTGAGTACTTAAGTAAAGAGTTAAGGCTGATATGGCAGAATCAGATAATTGAAGTTCTATAGATTCATTCTCAAATAAGCTAATAAGAAAGCCTGCACATAAATTGTCTTCCAGGGTATAAACGCCATTGTTTCCCGAGCAAATCAGTATAATATCTTCAGTGTTTCGTAAATGATTAACTATTGCCTGAGCATTTAAAAATGAGGCAATCAATAATTCATCGGCAGCTAAAGCATTTCTTATGGCTAATGTACCATTGGTAGTTGTGATGATGAGTGATTTACCTTCGATTACTTCACTTGTATACGAAAGTGGAGAGTTGCCATAGTCAAAACCCGGAATTAATTCAGCATGACGCTCGCCACCAAGTATTGCTTTATCTCCAATCTTTTCTTTGATTTTGAAGGCTTCTTCAGGAGTTAATACCGGGATGATTTGTTCTGCATTATTTTGTATGGCGGTAGTCATTACAGAAGTTGCTCTTAGTACATCGATTACAACAACTGTTTTTCCTTGAACTTTTTCAAAAGTGACTTCCTGTGCAGTGTTGATAACATCTATGTAAGTCTTATTCATAATTTCTTCGATAAAGCATTCTAAATCTTAGTAATAAAAATGTACCCGCAGAAGACAGTCCTACAAGGTATCCAATCCAAATTCCAACGGGACCAAAGTCGAAGATGAAAGTAACCAAATAACCCGTTGGCACAGATAACAGTAAATAGGCAATTCCAGCTCCGACAACCGGAGCCACAACATCTTCCAAACCCCTTAAAATGCCAAGCGAAACAACCTGAATGCCATCGAAAATCTGAAAAAAGGCAGCAATCATCATTAGACTTGAAGCCAGTATGATAACTTCCTGATCATTCACAAATAGTGATGGAAGAAGGTAGCGAAGCGTAAAAAATAATAGACCTGTAAAACTCATGAACATGATAACCAGATGCAACGAAGCAAAGGCGGTGTTCTTAATTTCGTTGAATAGTTTTTTACCTCTGAAAATACTTACTTTAATAGTGGTTGCTGAAGCTAATCCTGATGACATCATGTAGGTTAAACTGGCCAGACTTAATACAATCTGATGGGCAGCCAGACTTTCTGCATTTATCCATCCCATCATTATACTACCCAGACTAAAAGCGAATATTTCAATGACAAATTGTAATCCAATGGGTATGCCCAGTTTGATGATTTTTTTAAATGCGATTAGTGAAATTGGATTGTGGTCTGTTTTGATGTAATTTTTAAAGCGTTTTATTTTTGGTAATATAAGTGCAAACGATATTGCCATAGCAATACGAGAAACAAGTGTGCCAATGCCGGCTCCGAATAAACCAAGAGCAGGCATTCCAAAGTATCCGTAGATAAATATGAAATTGAGTAGGACATTTAAAATATTACCGCCAATGGTAATAATCATGGCTATTTTAGTGTTGCTCAATCCCTCTGTAAACTGCTTATAAGTATTAAAAAACTGCAGTGGAATGATGGATAATACCATGAGAAGATAATATGGCCCGGCTTCTTTCCAAACACTTTCTTCTTGACCAAGATAGGGTAGTGCAAAATAAAAACTTCCGGCAATGAGGGTTAAAATACCTCCAATAATTAGGTTCGCCCAAAGTCCTTGTTTTAACCAAAAAGCACATTCCTGATTGTTTCTTGCGCCAAAAGCTTTGCCAACCAAAGGTGTTAAGGCAAAAGAGATGCCAACTCCTAAATATAAAATATTTATGAAAATACTGTTGGCAAACGAAGCCGCAGCTAAAGGAGTGGTACCAACCTGCCCGACCATTAAAGTGTCAGCGAGGTTTACCAGCATTTGTCCTGCTTGAGCTAATATTATAGGAGTGGCCAACTTTGCATTGGGCCAATAATGTTGATTATAGCGGTTTTTTAACTTCATTTCGAGTTTGAAAGAAGCGCAAAAGTACAAAGAAATGAAGAATAAACTATTAGACTAGCTCTTTCTGTGGTGTTGAACCATTTCAAAGAATCGGCCATTTAGTTGTAGAAGTTCTTCGTAAGTCCCCGATTCAATTATTCTTCCTTTTTCAAAAACTATAATTTGCTCAGCAATATTAATAGTGCTCATTCGATGGGCTACCATAATAATGGTTTTGCCTTGATGTTTAAGTTCCGTAATGAGGTTTTTTATACTCTGTTCTGTTCTGTCATCCAAAAAGGATGTTGCTTCATCGAATACATAGATTTCAGGATTTAAATATAGCATACGAGCAATAGCTAAACGTTGCCGTTGACCACCAGAAAGCTGATTGGCATTTTCACCCAACCATGTATTGAGTCCTTCGGGAAGGGCTTCAATGATATCATCTAATTTGAGCAGATCAATAATTTCGTGAATACGCTTAATATTTGGCTTATAATCTCCTAATGCAATATTTTCAATGAGATTACCGGCAAATAATTCAATGTTTTGAGGTACAATACCTACCGTTTTTCGAAGGCGGGTAAGATTAACCTGCTTTATATCTTCATGTCCAAGGGTAATATGACCCGAAGAGACGGGGTATAGACCTTGTAAAAGGTATCCAATTGTAGATTTGCCAGAGCCACTGTCTCCAACCAAAGCTGTGATACTGCCCTTTTTTATGGTAAAGCTGAGGTTTTTAAATAAGTCCTGTTCGAGGGTATATTGAAAATGTACATCTTGAAATTTGATGTCTCCAATAGTCAGTTTTTCCTCTGAAGTATTTTCGTCTCTTCCTTCTGTTTCTCTTTCAAGATCAAGTATCTCAAAAAGACGATCTGTAGCAATTATGGCACCCTGAACTGTTTTGTTCATGCCAATTAAACGGGAAACAGGCCCGGTAAAAAAACTTGTGATGGCAAAAAATGACATCAATTGTCCGGGTGTTAACTGTTGATTGATAACACTCAATGCACCTGTCCAAAGTATTAAAATGGTAATGAGTCGGTTGATACCGATAAGATTATAAGAAGATAATATTTCAATTTTGCCCGATTTATAAACTTCTTCCAATACCTCCATCAATCGTGTTTCAGTTTTATTGATGAAGTAATCTTCGGCTCCCATTTGTTTAATTGTTTTTCCAGCCTTTAGCGATTCTACCAACTGAATTTCCAGTTTGGCAGCCTTCTTCATTTTGTCACGTTCTATTTTACGGTTAGCCTTATTGGTGAGGATGAATACAACAAAGTAAACAGGTATAACAAGTAATGCCAATAAAGATAGTTTCCAGTTTATAAAAGCCATTACTAAAAAGGCAATCAGTATAATTAAAACATCAACTGTTGCTTCCACAGCTACCTGGTTGATGAATGTCCTTATTTTAATAGCATCGTTTATTCTCGAAATCAGTTCACCAACTCTCATGCTGTCAAAAAAGCGTTGAGGTAGCTTCAGAAGATGTTTATAATATCCAGTAATTAATGTACTATCGATATTCTGACCAACCCGAAGCACAAACCAGGATTGAAGCATTCCTAATATTAGTTGAACGCCAATTATAATGAGCATTAAAATACCCATCAGATTGAGTAGGTTTTTGTTATGGCCAACCAATACAAAATCTGTGAGTTTTTGAATATAAATTGCTGTAGAAATACCTAATGTAGAAAAGGCCAAAGCTCCTATTCCCGATTGTGCGAAAATATGACTGTGAGGCCTGATGAGTTTCCAAAGTTTTTGTGCCGGTGATTCTTTATGCGTTCCACTTTTAAAATCTAATGAAGGCAGCAATAAAATACATATGCCCGTCCATGTTTCGAGAAATTCTGATAGGGGCATTTTTATTAATCGACCTTCGGCAGGATCCATTATTTTTATCTTTTTCTTGCCAACTTTGTAGATAACTACAAAATGATGTCCTCCTTCATGTAATTTAAGATGAGCAATGGCAGGTAAAGGTATTTCCTGTAAATCATCTTTCTCTATCTGGATACCCTTTGCTTCAAATCCTATGGTTTCAGCTGCTTTTAATAGACCGTAAGCACTGGTTCCACTAATGTTTGTACCTGCTAATTCGCGTATTTTCCAAAGACGGAGTTTCAGATTGTAGAAACTGGCAACCGATGCGAGGCAGGCAGCACCACAATCAGCATGATCAAATTGTTGAACCTTAATACTCATTGTTGTCTTTTGGATGAATGATTCTAGGATTTAGCCAGTCGTTCACATTGTCGAAAAGCAATTGAAAAAGTGATCTTTGGGTTACAATAAAACGGCCGGTAATGCTCATGCCTTTCTTTAGGTACCCTTTCAATCCATTACTTAAAACAAGATGATCGGAATGCATTTTACTTTTAACTACATAAACAAATTGGCCATTTTTCTCAGTTACATCATGAGCAATGCTCACAACTGTACCATCCATTAATCCCCATTGATTGTAATTATACGAATCTACCTGAATTCGAACTTTCATGCCATTCGAAATTAAACCAATGTCAGAAGACGAAATGTAACACTCCGCAAGTAAAATATCTTCAGGAGATAGCATGCAAATGATGTCGTTTTCATTAACAATACTTCCTTCAGCTATTCCGTTAAATGAAATGATATTACCATCAAAAGGGGCCGTGATAAAATATTGGTTTTTTTGTTGCAGAAGGTTTTCAATTTTAATTTGCAGGTCCTGGATGTTTAGTGCATAATTTTTCTTATCCAATTCCCATTTAGCCATAGTGTTAGTTTTGAAAACCAAAAGTTCATCTTCAGCACTTTTTAATTGAAATGAATCTTCTTGTAAGGTGGATATTGGAAGAACGTCTTCATAAAAAAGTTGCCTGGTTCGTTCATAATCCAACTGTTTTTTTCTAATGGATCGCTTTAGTTTGGTAATTCCATTAATAAAATCGGCTTGTTCTTGTTGATACAGTGGAGTATTTATATTACTTCCTTCAAACTTAACTAACTTCTCAAGATCGGAAAGATAGGTTTCAAATAATTGAATTTGATCTTTAGCTATTGTAATTTCACTGTTAATGCCCGTTTGCTCCAGTATTATTAACGTATCTCCTGAACTGACTGTTTTATTTTCAAAAATATTCAGGTTTGTAACCCTGGCTGTTACTCCAGTAGAGATAGGGCTTAATTTATTGACCGTATTAATGATTCCTCTACTTTGAGTACTAACGTCAACTTTAATTATTGGCAAAGAAATAATGGTTGCAATAAATAAAAGAAGTAATAACCAATAAATTATTATGCCTTTGTAATAAAAGCGAGAGAATAGTTTGTATTTATTGTTTTTCCAAATGGTAGTCTGAGGCATGATAATGTTTCAACGATGTTAAAATACTATTTATTATTGAAACATCCATAATCAGAAATTATGATGCAATGGTAAGAGAGGATTTAATCTTCGACCCACTTGGTTCCATTAATGAAATGCCCGGTCTTGGCATATTCAAAAGTCATTCTTGTTTTACAATATGTTATATCGGCACCTAAAGCACGCATCATGTCTAAATAAAAATAAAGCATGCGTACAGACATACTTAGTTTGCCAGCTAACTGGTTAGGGGTTCCGGTTTGCTGGTCGCGTATTTCCTGATCTATCCAATTGATAGTTCTGTTAATTTCTGCTAGTGCCATAACTTCAAGTTTTCCCGTTTCTAAATATAGGAAAGAGAAGAAGCGAAGCTTGTATCGGGAAACTTTTTGGGGGGCTCCGCTTTCTTCTTTTCACTAACTGCGTCTGCGTTCAGACTAAATTTATACTTGAATTGAGATAATCGAATAAGTTTCTTCGTCCAAAGCACTTATATCTTTAATGTTATACGCGCATTTTGCGTTCAGGATCATCAGTTTCTTGATCTTCACCTTCGCCACCTATAATCTTTTTTAAAAAAGCCTTATCTTTAGATGTGAACTTTATATATTGATTGCGTTTTTCCTGGGTTGTTTTAATTGTTTTCATCACCTATTTTTTTGTTAGTTTATAGGTTAATTGCAAAACATTGAAATCGTAACACCTTTTTTGAAAAAAAAAATGATTTTTTTGAAAAAAAATATTTTATATAGGTATATATTGTTGATTGCTAGTTTTGTAGCTCTTGTGAGTCTGTGCGCTCAAAATAGTAAAGATTCTATTGAAAGAGAAATTGTCTCAGCATATTACAGTAATAATTTTAGTATTGTAATAGAAAAAGGTGTTAATTATCTTACTAAAAAAGAAAACTATTTATCTGGCAGGGAAGATCTGGTAATATTATCACATGTTTTTAAAGCATTAATACAACTAGATGAAAATGAGCAAGCACTTAAGTTGGTTAGGGAGTTAAACCAATTACCGGCTAATGAGGAATTTAATAGATATTTATCCTTTTATTCAGCATGTGTTTTTCTTGGTAATAATCAGAAAGAAGTTGCTTTGTCTATTTTTGAAAATCTGCTTACTTTACCTTCAAAACATCAGTTGCCAGATAGTATTCAGGGAAAGATATATCACAATTTATCTATTTGTTATACCAACAAAAACAGAGTAAAGGAATTAGAGAATTTAAAGAAGTCATTTGAGCTTTCAAAGAAACTTCTAATTGAGAATAAAGATATTGAAGGTTATAACATTTCATCAGCAGCTTACCTAAAGATTATTGGTTTTGAATATAAAAGATATGAGGAAGCTGATTTTTTATTTGAAAATATTTTAAATGAAGAATTTAATAAATCGGTAAACAGGTATAATGAATATTTATATAGTACATATTTACTATATTGCAATGATATAGGCTTGTCAGTCGAATTTGATAAGACGGCAAAAAAGCTTGAAGAATTCTATCTTTCCAATATAAGTTCTTACAATACTGATTTAAGTTTGTTGTATAACAGGCTAGGTTTTTATTTATTAAAGAGAGGAAGATATACTGAAGCATTAAATTATTATCAAAAGGCTTTAAGTATTGCCAAACCGATTGTTAGTTACAGAAATTTCAGACCGGAGTCGTGCAAACAAATTGCCAGGATATATAAAGATCTGGATAATAAAAATCTGAGTATTCAATATGCAAAACAATCTATTGCTGAGGCTAAGATTAAGAAGGCAAAAACAGTCTATAATAATTATGCCAGTGTAGCATTTTTATTCGCAACTCTTGATGAAATTAAATTAGCAAAAGAATATCTCGATACAGCTATTGTTCTGGCGAAAGAGAAAGATCAATATTTAAAAAGTAACTCATTTAATAATCAAGCTGCATGGACATATTTGACACTGAAAGATTATGATAAGAGCATAGAGTTTTTTGAGCAACTTGATATAATATTAAAAAATAATGATAATTATGCGCCGTATGAATATTGGGATAATACCAATGATATGGCTCTGGCTTATTTAGGGAAAAAAGATTATTTAAGAGTTGTGCAATTGTTGAAAGATATTTATCAGCAGATTAGTGTTAAGTATATAAATGAGATTCAGCAAAAAAATTCATCACGGGTATCGCGATTATTTAAGAGAGTAAATCTTAATTTGGGTAAAGCATATTATGGTATTTATGAACAAACCAAACAAAGCGATTATTTACAAAAAGCACTCGAGCATTTAGAACAGGCAGATCAATCTATTGAAACTTTAAAATCACAACTTAGTTTTGATACTGATAGAGTAGCAACGGGTGATTTATATGCCGAGTATATTGAATTAGCGGTTAAGATTAACCTGGATTTATACAATACAACAAATCAAAATATATATTTAAAAAAGGCTTTTGAATTTGTTCAGAAAGGTAAATCTTATTCATTATTGCTTGGCTTAAATGATAAACAAATTAAGGTTAAGGCAGGTATTCCCGATTCTTTGATTCAAAAGGAGAATTACCTAAAAGGTAGATTGTCGTTTTACCAGAATGAGTTGGATCATCTTAAGTTGAGTGCAGATCCTAATGCTGATGATTTGCAGTATTTAATGACTAATCGTGATCGGTTCTTAAAAAATTTAGATAGTTTAAGTCTGATCATTTCAACTAATTATCCGAGATATTATCAATTAAAATACGAGCCCCAATTAACAAATGTAGAAGAGGTTCAAGAAAAGTTAGGTCACAATCAGGTATTAATTGATTATTTTTTATCTGATAATCGCTTGATACAGTTTGTTATTTCAAAAGAAGATTTTAAATATAATGAAGTTGAAATTGGTGAATTATTTTATGACGATTTGGATTCTGTAATCAAAGAAATAACAACACCTTTTATTGCAGATGGAAATTCTGTTGATCGTATTCGAAATTTTGCCAGATCCTCCTATCATTTATATTCTAAACTTATAGGAACCATTAAAGAAAATATTGAGGGAAAAGATTTAATTATAATCCCGCATGCCGAACTTGCCTATCTTTCATTTGAGTCACTACTAACAGATGAGGTTTCACAACAAAAACCGGATATGAGAAACTATCCATGGTTGGTGAATAGTTTTAATATAAGCTATGAGTATAATGCTGCTATATTAAGTTCTTTCAGTGAGCAGAAAAGATCTTTTAATAAAGTTTATTCATTTGCCCCTGAATATTATGGCGACGAGTCAATGAAAGATTCAATTCTGATCAACATTCGTCAGGCTATAAATGACTATTTAATGCCTTTAGCCTCTGCTAAAAAGGAAATTGAAACAATTAGCCAGATATTTGATTCAGAGGTGTATGAAGGTGAAGATGCCAGTAAAACCAACTTTCTTAATAATGCCTATTCCGACAATATAATGCATTTGGCCATGCATTCTTTAAATGATGAGTTGTTACCGTTAAATTCTCAATTGGTATTTTCAGCCATTAATGATTCTAATGAGGTATTGAAAGCCTATGAACTGTATAACTATGATTTGAATTCTCCAATGGTTGTTTTAAGTTCGTGCAGCACCGGCAGGGGACGACGAAAAACGGGTGAAGGATTGATTAGTCTGGCACGAGCATTTAAGTTTACCGGTGTTGAAACACAAGTGTTTACTTTATGGGCAGTTCATGATGAATCGGGAGCGAAACTGACGGAACTCTTCTATAGTCAGTTAAAAGATGCAATGTTTAAAGATGAAGCTTTACGAAAGGCAAAAATAGAATTTATTAAATCCTCAGATGCTATTAAAGCGCATCCTTATTATTGGGCTAACTATGTTATAACAGGTAATGTTAGCCCTGTCGAACAAAAAAATAGTTCGTATCTCTATTACTTATTATTAATCATTCCTCTTTCTTTAATTGTTATTTTTATACGGTCAAAGCGAAACAAGTAATATGATTGACTCAATTTTACGATTTAAAATGGGTGTATTTTATTTGTATTCAATTGCTTGATTAAATAATCGATATTTATGAGATTCAAATATTTAATAAGAATTATTGTTTTCAATATATGTTTGTTTTATACTCTTGACGGGGCATCTCAGGTAAATTTATTTGGAAAAGATACCCTTGAAACGGAAGTTCTGTCTTTTACAACAGCTAATATTGGAACTGAATCAGAGAGGACTCAAGCTTTAATACGAACCATTGCCAATAAGCTGGAGAATTACAAACAAAAGGAATTGATTGATTCATTAACTCAATTTCGTTTGGATAGGGTTACTGATTATCGAAAAAGTTTGTCTATTGAAGCCTTAAATCAGTTGGATTTCAGGCAATCAGACGGACTTAGAAATAAATTATCGAATTTAAAATCGGAACTGGAAGAAACCAGAAAGCTGCTGGCAACAATATCTACTGAATTAAACCTTAATAGAGATGAAATACAAGGTTTGATGAGTAAATGGGAAAAAACGCTGGAAAATCAACAAAACCAGAATACGCCTCAAAGAATCATTGAAAGAATTCGAAGCAATATTTCTGATTTAAATCAATTGCTACTCCAAATAAATAAGCAGAATAATATTTCATTAACCCGGCAAGATGAGATCACGGGTGCCATTCTTTTTTTAGATGAGATTTTAACGAATTTGGACAATGCACTGGAGAGATTCAGAACACAGATTTATGTATTGGATAGCCCTCCGTTGTGGTCAGCCCTTTCAGGCGAGGAAGATACAGCACCCTTTGTAAAGAAGATTTTAAATTCCCTGGAACAGAGAAGGTTTTCAATAATAAGCCATAGGGATGCATTGATTCATACAACATTAATTTTTGTATTCTTATTCGTCGCATTACTATCTCTTTTTATTTTTCTAAGAAAAAGGTTGGTTCACAAAGATGAATTAATGAAGTGTGATACCATAAAAGTACCATTGTTATTTTTATCTAATCCATTTTCTTCCTCACTTCTTTTTACCAGCTTTTTTATTCTAATCTTTTTCCCAGGACTTACACCTGAATCAAGAGATATCTTGAAATTATTGTTGATCATCCCGCTTTTGAGATTGTTACCTTTTGTGTGGCCTCAATTGCCCACAAGATATTTTTATTTGTCGGCGGGTGTTTTTCTGTTAATGATATTAACCGACTTATTAAGTAGTTTTGGATTATTGGGGAGGTTGTTAGTATTAATCAATAGTATTTTGTCAACAGTTATTTTTCTTTCAATTTGGAAATATTTAAGGAAGAACAAAGAAATTAAACTGAAGGTTTTTAGTTCACAGGTATTGCTTATTGGATTAATCTCTGTTGCACTTTCTGTTATTATTAATGTTATAGGTAATAATTTTTTATCTCTAGTACTTTTTAACGGAGCTATTGCCCTTGTATTTGGAGGACTTATTATCTTCTCAACAGTTGAAGTTTTTAAAAGTCTTTTTGACTTAATTGTTCGTCATAAATTATTAGTTGATCTACACATTTTTCGTAATTATCCGGATGATATTCTTAAGTGGGTTTTTAAAATTTTAAAATATTCTGCATTAGTATTCTGGATTGTTTTTACAGCAAAAAGTTATCTGGTTTATTTGCCCATTTATAATTGGATCGAATCTATTCTAACCAATAAGTTGGAGTTGGGATCAGTAAGTGTGTCGTTAGGTAATATTGTTGCCTTCGCAATTACTTTATCGGCAACTATTTATATTTCAAGATTTATAAGGTTTATTCTTGAGGATGAGGTTTATACTCATTTTGAAATGCCCAGGGGTATAGGTGGTGCAATTACCATGATGGTAAGATTAATATTACTGGGATTTGGTTTTATTCTTGCTTTTGGAGCAGCCGATATTGATATCAGTAATATTACAATCATTTTTGGGGCATTGGGTGTTGGTATTGGTTTCGGATTGCAAAATATCTTTAATAATCTGGTGTCAGGATTGATACTGGCTTTTGAACGCCCAATACAGGTGGGGGATGTGTTGCAGATTAGCAGTCTTAACTTAATGGGTGAAGTGAAAGAGATTGGAATCAGGGCCAGTGTTATCAGAACTTTTGACGGAGCGGAGGTCATCGTTCCGAATGGAAATCTTATTTCCAATGAGATGGTTAACTGGACACTGTCGGATAGAAGAAGACGTCAGGAAATAATGGTTGGTGTAAGTTATGGCACGGATTTAAAAACTGTTTTAGCAATATTGGAAAGGGTGGTTGCGGATCAGGATGGAGTGCTGAAAGATCCTGCTCCCGTAATTATTTTTAGAGGTTTTGGGGATAGTTCACTTGATTTCAGAGTTATGTTCTGGACGCATTTTGATGAAGGATTGAAGACCATAAGTGCAGTTGGTATTGCCATTGATAACGCATTTAAAGAGGCTAATATAACCATTCCTTTCCCACAACGCGATTTGCATATTTATCCGGTTAAAAGTGAATCAGAAGAAAACGATAATAGTAATTAATACATAGGTGGTTTAATATCATTAATTCAATAAGTTACCCATGGAATATGATTTTGAGTTAGAATTTAAGGTTCGTGATTATGAGTGTGATTTACAGGGGATAGTTAATAATTCAGTCTACCAGAATTATCTTGAACACACACGACATGAATTTCTGGATTCAATTGGATTAAATTTTAAGGAACTGTATGATAAAGGTGTTGTGGCAGTGGTAGCACGTGCTGATTTATCCTACAAGTCTCCACTGTGCAGCAACGATAAATTTGTGGTTAAGACAAGGGTGGAACACAAGGGAGTGAAATATATTTTTTATCAGGATATTTTTCGTCTGTCGGATAATAAACTTTGCTTAAAAGGCATCATCACAACAACCAGTTTAATTAACGGAAGGTTGGCTATAAGCGAAGATATTGTGCAGGCGTTTGATAATGTAATAGAAAAAAGGAAATAAGTTTTGAGGCAGAAGGCAGAAGCTTACTACTGACTACTGCCTAAAAACTCATGAACTAATAGACTACCAATCAATCTCGTTCAGTCCTTTTTGAGCCAGGTATTGATTAGCCTTGCTAAAGTGTTTATTTCCCATAAAACCACGATGAGCAGATAAGGGCGATGGATGCGGAGAGGTTAAAATAAGATGTTTGTTTTTATCAATCAATGCTGATTTTTTGATAGCATAAGATCCCCATAATAGAAAAACAATGTTTTCTGTGTTCTGAGCCAGGGTTTTTATTACGCTATCTGTAAATTCTTCCCATCCTTTCTTCTGGTGTGAACCTGCATTATGAGCTCTAACTGTTAAGGTGGCATTGAGAAGCAAAACACCTTGTTTAGCCCATCTCTCCAGATTGCCACTTTGCGGTATTGCCTTTCCCAAATCAGCATGAATCTCTTTGTAGATATTTACCAACGATGGAGGTATTTTAACTCCATCATTTACTGAAAAGCATAGACCGTGTGCTTGTCCAGGACCATGATAAGGATCTTGTCCCAAAATCACTACCCGGGTTGAATTAACTGGACAAAGATCGAAGGCTTTGAAAATTTTTGAAGCAGGAGGAAAAATAGTTTGTGATTTATATTCACTTCTCACAAATTCAGTTAATTGTTTGAAATACTTTTTCTCAAATTCATCTTTTAAAAGTTCTTTCCAGCTCGATTCTATTTTTACATCCATGCTTTATTGTTTTTGGGAGCATGAAAATAGTAATGATAGTTGAGGAAATAAAATGTGAATAGTTATTAGTTTTTAGTCAGTAGTTAGACGTTCTAGATTATTAGATTTTCAGAAACTAGATGATAGATTGATGTACATGATTATAAATCAATAACTAATCTTTTATTATCCTTTTTCGGCCTCATTAGTGATGATTATTTAATTGTAGTAGGTCTTTAGTAAGACCGGGAAGCTCCGAGCCAAGCTCGGGGATCACCCGGCCGCACTTAGAAATACAAAAGTAAATGATCTGAACTAATGTAGCCGTGGTCTTTTTTGTTTACTTTTTTTGACTGTTGAAAAAAAGTAAAAGCCTGCCGGCTTGAGGCAAAAAGTAATTTTATCTATTAAGTTAATATTGAGGCTAGAAGTAAAGTAAATGTAATTGACATTTATTACAAGGTGTATTCCTGCCCCATTTAACCCATTTATAAATGGGGAGATACATTAATCAATCATTTAATGAGGATCGATCTCTCAATAAAAAGTTAGCGATTGTTAATTAATTATAATTGATTGTTGTTGCCGAAACTTTTTTGTGAAACCTGACGTTTTACTCCTTGAATAATCACTTACAAACCTTTAGATCAATGCTTACAATACTAATTATTACTGCGATTTTTGTGAAGTTGGGATGGATTGAAGCCCCTGTTTTTAGGAAGTATTATTTTACAAACCGTTATTTTTTACTTTATCCGATTTTTGTTAAGAAATAATTTTTAAATAGGTATAGAGAATGAGCAGGCTATAATTGTTTGCTCATTTTTTTTGTATAAACATTATCTCGTCACTTCAAATTAAGTATGCCATTTCATTAAGAACATTTAACGATTTTTACACTGCGCCCAATAAACCAAGTAATGACCGACATTGTTTACTTTTGGTAGCAATTCAATTGCTAATTATATGGCTGTACATTTTTACATTGAATACTAATTAAGTATTTTTGCGCAGCTTTTTATAATAGACAGAAAGAAAAGAATATAGAAAAATAAAATATCATAACATGAGTAAAAAGACTATTCTTGTCATTTTAGACGGATGGGGATTTGGAGATAAATCCAAATCAGATGTAATTTCACAAGTAGAAACTCCTTACTGGGATTCATTATTAGCTAAATATCCTTATTCAGAATTACAGGCTTCTGGCGAAAATGTAGGTTTACCTGATGGTCAGATGGGTAACTCTGAAGTAGGTCACTTAAATATTGGTGCGGGTCGTGTGGTTTACCAGGATTTGGTAAAAATCAACCGTGCTTGTGCTGATGGTTCAATTGCTGAAAATAAAGCATTGTCTGAAGCCTATGCTTACGCTAAAGAAAGCGGTAAAAAAGTACACTTGCTTGGTTTGATGAGTAAAGGTGGTGTACACAGTAGCCAGGATCATATCCACACTTTGTTAGATGTAGCAAAATCATATGACTTAAATGATGTTTTCGTTCATGCTTTCATGGATGGTCGTGATACTGACCCACGCAGTGGTAAAGGTTTTATGACTGAATTGGTAGATCATATGGCAAAATCAACAGGAGCTGTGGCAACAGTTACAGGTCGTTACTATGCTATGGACCGTGATAATCGTTGGGAGCGTGTGAAAGAAGCTTACGACGTAATGGTATCAGGTATCGGATCTGAAACAACTAATGTACTGGATGCTATCCAGGCATCATACGATGCTGAAGTAACTGATGAGTTCATCAAACCTATTGTTAACACAACTGTTGATGGTAAGATTGAAGAAGGTGATGTAGTTGTTTTCTTTAACTTCCGTAACGACCGTGCGAAAGAGTTAACCATTGCATTGACTCAAAAAGATATGCCTGAGCATGGAATGAAAACAATTCCATTGCACTATTGCACAATGGTACCTTACGATGCAACATTCCAAGGACTACATATTCTTTTCGATAAAGAAAACGTAAAAGAAACCATTGGTGAAGTAGTTTCAAAAGCTGGTTTAAAGCAATTACGCATTGCCGAAACTGAAAAATATGCTCACGTAACATTCTTCTTCTCTGGTGGTCGCGAGGCTGTTTTCGAAGGTGAAGATCGTATTTTGGTTAATTCACCTAAAGTGGCTACTTATGATTTGCAACCAGAAATGAGTGCTTACGAAGTAAAAGATAAAGTGGTAGCTGAGTTGAATAACAAAAAATATGACTTTATCTGTTTGAACTTTGCTAATGGCGATATGGTTGGACATACAGGAGTTTACGAAGCCATTGAAAAAGCAGTTGGTGCAGTAGATTCATGTGTTGAAAGCGTAATTGAAGCGGCTAAAGCCAACGATTACGAAGCAATTATTATTGCCGACCACGGTAACGCTGATAATGCTGTTAACGCTGATGGTTCGCCAAACACAGCTCACTCATTGAATCCGGTACCATTTGTTTGGGTAACTGAGCAAAAAGGTGAAGTTTCAAACGGTGTATTGGCTGATGTGGCTCCATCTATTCTTCAGTTGATGGGTGTTGAACAACCGGCAGCAATGACTGGAAAATCATTGATTAAACTAAGCTAATTATTAGCTTTTAGATATTCAAAACGGCAGTCCATCGGGCTGCCGTTTTTGTTATTTGTAAGATGATTTTATTATATCATTCCTTGCTTTTTAAGAGTATCTTCAACATCTTCTAATTCATTGTAGAACGCTTCTCCATATTTGCGGATAATAGGTTCCTTAAGAAATTTATAAATGGGCACACCAATCTGGCCTCCCAGTTCGCGGGCAGGAGCACAAATAGGCCAGGTATGATAATTCAAGGCTTCAAAATCGGGGTATTTGGCAACACGAATAGGATAGAGGTGACATGAGATCGGTTTCTTAAAGTCAATTTTACCTTCCTGGTAAGCTTTGTCGATGGCACATTTGCAAATACCTTCTTCATCGAAGTAAGTGTAAACGCATTCGCGTCCGTTGATGATAGGGGTTACCTTATCACCATCACCGTCAATAATCCATTTGCCATGTTTTTCAATTTCATCAATAGCAACCTCGCTTAGGTATGGTTTAACAATCGGATAGATCTCTTCCAAAATAGCAGTCTCTTCCTCTTCCAAAGGAGCACCTGATTCTCCTTCAACACAACACTCACCTTTGCAAACGGATAAATTACAAACAAATCGTTTCGTAAAAATATCTGTGCTTACTATCTTATCATCAATCTGAACCATCTTCTGTTAATTATTTTGAAGCTGCAAAGATAGTAGAATAATTGTTTTGGCTAAGAGAAGTGATTCAGGCTGATAAAAATTAAAACAGGAAGGAATAATATACTTCTTCCTTCCTGTTTTATATGAATTTAAAAGTTGATTATTTTAATCGGATGTATTTCTCTGTATTATGGTTGTCAACAGGGATCCAGTTGTCATCAACCGGCCATTTTTGTATTAATGTATCGTTACGCACTATGATAATCATATTAATTGTTTCACCAACAAGAGCATCATCTGGATGGTTGATAATGGTTTCAGTGTAATGTGTGTCTTCTAACGTGTAGGTGCCCCAACCATGATAATTGTAATGGATGGTGTCTATTTGCCATTCTCCGCCAATAGTGAAGCCTCCTGTAGTCCATGATTTTGTTGCTTCCCCGGTAGCTCCTCCTGGGTAGGAAATTTCCATATTTGGATACTCCATAAAAATCATTTCCCATACACCTTCAATAGGATCTTTGGTTTTCTGCTCGCAACCTATGATGATTATGGAAAACACCATAAGAAAAAACAATTTTGCTTTCATGATTGGAAATATTTAGTGAACAGCAAAGTTACTCCCAGATTTATGGTTTGTCCAGTTTAAGAGAATGATAAACTAGCTAACATCTATAAGAAAAGGTTTTAAGAAGTGAGGAGATCAATAAGATGTAACAACAATCAAATTTCATAACAGCATCACTGTTATAATGTCGCTTACATTTTAGGTGAGCTTAAGTGATTAAATATCAAATAATTTTCAACCACAGATTACGCAAATTACACGAATTGAATTTTAAAGGTGCGTTTAAATGATAAAAGTCGTTAAATGAAGCCTGAAAGGCTGACTGTAATAGCCGTGGGTTTTAACCCACGATATGAGTGATCTGTAAATCCGTCGCACGCAGTAACCTTCTTTGCCAAATAGCTCTTATTGCGACGGGATAGTATTATTTTTCAACCACAAATTTCACAAATCTAAAAAGGTCTATGGCTATTAAGAAAAAAGGTGGATTGCTCCACCTTACTATTAACAAACTACTATTAGAACCCCTCAGGGTAAGAATACTTTAATATTTAATCAAATAAATTGAAATTTTGCCTGATTAATAAAGTTCAAAAACAGGCCTTCCTTCATTGTCAAATTTTACTTCCATTACACGGGCATGTCTGTTTGGATCGTACAATGGATCAGCAACGATTTCCTCCAATGGACGTTTATCGCTCTTAGGCACAACCGTAGGATCGCCAACTGCTTTGTCGTAATCACGTGCATGATAGATGCATAAAGGAGTAACGCCGTCTTCAGCAACTGTAAAGCTGTTATGTCCCGGACCATAAATCTTTTTATCGTAATCCGTTTGGAATACAGGATATCTCGATTTCTTCCACGAATTTCTATTCAGCAGGTCTGAGTTCTCATCCGCTTCCATCAAGCCCATGCAGTAACATGCACCCGTGGCACTTGCCGAAAAAGTAATATATATCTTGCCGTTATTTTTAATCACTGCCGGACCTTCGTTTACCCAGAAATCAACTCTTTCCCAGTCATAATCGGGGGTGGTAAGCATAAACTGAACAGTCTTCAGTTTAATAGGTGATTCCATTTCGGCCAGATAAAGATTGGATGCAGCAAACTGACCACCCGTTTTTTCGGCCCAACAGAAGTAACGTTTTCCTTTGTTTTCAAAAATGGTAGCATCCAGCGAAAAGTCAATAAATGATTTATTATCATTATCGGCAGCCTGCATCATACCCAATTCAACCCACTCATCTTTTAATGGATCCTGACCTTTACATTCCAACACATAGGGTCTTAATGCCCAAATGTCATCTTCTTCACTGGCGGCGAAATATACGTACCATTTCTCATCCAGGTAATGAATCTCAGGTGCCCATATATGGCGACTCATAGGACCTGATTCGTGCTTGAACCAAACATCAAAAGTTTCAGCATCTTTTAATCCTTCCAATGTTTTTGATCTTCTCAGTTCAATCCGATCGTAAGTAGGTACTGAACCTGTGAAATAGTAATAGCCATCGGTATGTTTGTATGCAAACGGATCAGCTCGTTGCTCCACCAAAGGTTTATTGCTGTATGTAGCCATTTTAAATATGAATTTTTGCTTTGATTGTTTCGTAATATTTGTCGGTAATTTTATATCGATGTATCAGTATTCCATTGATAACATGGAAAACGCCCGGTATAATTGTCAACATCAATGATATACCCAATAGGGCTGTTTCGGATTGTACCGGATTAGGAATTTCTTCGGTTGCTGCTACATATCCAAACCATGATAGCAATAGACCCACAACAGCACCTGCAATACCCATACCTGCTTTCTGAGCAAATGAAATACCTCCGAAAGCTAAACCTGAAACACGAACTCCTGTTTCTGCCTGACCATAATCAACAGCTTCGGCAATGGCAGTCCAAAAGATAGGAGCATGCACATCAACAACAAAAGATAGAATGAAATACATAACATATGCCACCATCATACTTTCGGGTTGTGGTTGAACAAGTACAAACATTAATACACTCAAAATACCAACCCCAAATTGCGACATCCAGAATAATTTAACCTTACAGAATCGTTTGGTTATTAAGGTTGATGCAGGCATGGCTAGTATGGCTGCGGCAACACCTGTTCCCATAAAGGTTGATTGAACTATTTCATCGCCTCCAAGGTAGTATTTGGCATAAAAAATGGCTACAGAAGCACGTATTACATAACCGGTAGTACCTGACAGGCAAGAGCCCAGCAATAATACCCATTGGTTGTTCTTAAAGAGATACTTTAACTGTTCTAAGTACGGAGTTTTTTCAACTTCATGTTCAACACGCTCTGAAGTAGTGAAAAAGCAAAACAAAAACAATACTGTGCCTAAAAATGCCATAACACCCATTGCAGCCTGGTAACCAGTTTTTAAATTGGGAGTTTCCAGTTTTTCGTATGCCAGGTTTAAGCCATTGATCGAAAAGGTAGACCAATCTATTTCACCCACAAATTTTGCCATGATAGGTACTAATATCGAAACACCGAAAGCGGCAACCTTTGCAAAGAATAAGCGATATCCACTGGCCGATAACCGCTCTTTAGGATCGTTGGTAAGAACACCGATTAACGAAATGTATGGAATGGTTACTGAAGTAAACATTAAGGTAACAAAGATATAGGTTGCGTAGGCATAAATTAATTTACCTGCATATTCAAAGTCGGGTGTTGAAAAGGTAAAAAACACTGCCAAACCAAAAGGAACCGATAAATAAAGGAAATAAGGGCGAAAACGACCCCACTTGTCTGATTTATATTTATCAGTAATAATTCCCATCAAAGGGTCACTAATGGCATCGATCAGGCGCACCAGCAAAAACATAAGAGCTACGTCTTTGGGCGAAATGCCGAATATATCAGTGTAGAAATAAGTTATGATTAGAAACATGGAAGAAATCACAACATTTACTGCTGCATCTCCCGATCCGTATCCGATTTTTTCGAGAATACTTAACTTTTGATTTTTCATTAATTGATTATAAAAGTTTGTTTTTCATTTAGCTAATGGAGTTTATCTAAAATAGTAGCTTTTTTAATAGTTACTTATACCATTTTTATTGGTTCTCTAAATGGTGCAACAAAAATTAGATCATCTCCTACTTACAAAGATTGATTGTAATTTTCGAATTACGGTGGAGAATTGATTCCAATAGGTGGAGTTTTAAGGCTTCAAAGAAGAGGATTTTGGTTGGTGCAGGTGCACAGGCGGTACGAAATATCTGGTTTTAAGTTAGATTGTGTTTGGTGTGTGTTTGTAATTCCCTTTGTATAGATTAAGTAAAGCTGAAGGGTTGATCAAGAATTTTTTGCTACGTGATTTATGTTTTGTTCAGAGTTTGAGCGTAAGAAACGAGTGTAATATTGCCAAATGGTTAGAAAGCAAAGTAAACAAATAGCACCTGTAGAAACATCCATGCATTATTTTAAAGGCTATTTACTATTATTTATTTCCTGCTTAATTTTATATCTGTTTTTTACAAATCATTAAAAATAATGGGTATTTCTTTATTTTGGCACCCATCTTTTTTTCAATTACATAGCACTCTTTATAGTAAACAACCTTGAAACCCGATTCTTCTAATTTTTCACTTAGTTCATCTTTGTCAAATCCATTATGACCGTCAAAATCATTGAGGTGTGAGTGAAAAGATCCATCCTCTTTTACCAAATCGGCTACACATAAATATCCGTTAGATGCTAATGTGGAATTGAATACTTTTAGCGTCTTGTTAATATCGGTCATATGATGAAGCGTCATCAATGTATAGATTACATCAATTTTAGGAAGAGGGATTTCATGGTCGAACAAATCAATTTTAAGAGGAGTGAAGTTTTTAATATTCCCTTTATCAATCTTTTCCTTTAAGACATTTATCATCCCTTCTGAATTGTCAACGAGAATGATCGATTTAAAGTTGTCTTTGAGTTTGAAACTAAGTAATCCTGTTCCACAACCAAATTCCATCGCACTCATCTTATTATCAGGATGAATAAAATCATTTATTTCTTTGGCGAAAATTTCAGCTCTCTCTACCTTTTGCGGATCCTTATCCCATTCTAATGCCTGATTATCAAAATGCATACTAACTTCTTTTATCAATATTAAACCAAAATTTATAAGTCAAATTTATCAAATCGTAAACATAGGTTTGTCACAAAAAATACCAAATTACCTTATAACGATTGGATATAATTGCGCATTATGAACCAGATGCCTTTAATACATCCATTTTGCATCATTTTGTATTACATCATTATACCTGTATTGGGCAATTCTTACAATCAAATCCTTTGGTAAGGGTTTATCATATGGAAACTGAATTGTGTCTTTGCCGGTTTTAAATAAGGACAATTCATTTTTAAAAGGTTCCAGTGACGGACCGGTTGGCATAAAGGTTATATGGTTTTTAAAAGCAGAATAGGAGAATAAAATTCTCTTTTCAAAAAATACGGGGTGGCCCCATTTCAATTCTTCGGTTGCATTGGGTGCAACAGATTTTAAAATAGATCGAATCTCATTTAGCTTTTCCTGTGCATAATCAGGTGTGGCTTTTAAATACTCTTCAACTGTTTTATGCTTTGTCATATAAGAATAAATTGGGGTGACCGTCAATATTTATAGTGCAGCAAACCTTGTGATGTATTATTTTATCGAAACTGTTTTGGCTTCTGTTTTTGACTTGCCGACTGACAAATTTCACTAATTCGCTTAAGTCTGGTTTCAGGTCTCTTGGCTGAACCAATCCAGTACAACAATATTTTTTTATTCGACTTGCTTAACGTATCAAAGTATTCCGTCGCATTTTCATATTTTTTCAATTCTTCAGTCAAATCAGCTGGAATAACAAGTGCTTCTATTTCATCCATTTTTGTCCACGAACCGTTTCGCTTGGCAGTTTCTATACTATCAAAGCCTGCCTTGGTCATTTGTTTGTTTTCAATGAGCATAGCAACTTTCTCTTTGTTTATAAGTGACCAGGAACTATTGGGTTTTCGTTTACTGAAATATTGCATAAACCGATCGGCGTCAATGGTTTTTCGTGTACTGTCGATCCATCCAAAGCAGAGTGCTTCATCAACCGCTTCACTCCAGCTAATCGAAGACGCCTTTGATGATGACTTATAATAAATTAGCCAGACTGACTGTTTTGTGACGTGATTCTTATCAAGCCATTGGCGCCATTCTGCTCTGCTTTTAGGGGTAAATGTTTCTATTTCTTTTTTAGTCATGCTTTTTTATTACCAACTCTATTTTGCTTGATTTGTTTTATATCGCCAACCCCGGCTCAACTTAGTGGTGTCTGCATTGCCAAAAAATATCTCCTGCCTAGCTTTATTTCTGCGGTTCAGAGGCAGATATTTTGACCATTTTCACTGTTTCGTTACGAAAGAATTTTTCGTCATAAATTTCCTCTATTTCACAGAATATCTCCAGGTAGTCGCTTTCAAGCTTGTTAATGGTTACATATTCTGTCCAAGCGTCATTGTGTTTTAATAGAATATATTTTCCTGTTTTGCCAATATCCCATTTGCCAATCGGGATATCTTCCAGAAATATTTTTTCGCCTTGTTTTACAATTGTACCTGATCTTGTTAATCTAAAGGTTTTATCTTCATTAAAGTCGATCTCGTATTTTGGATTCAGCAAAGAATCTATATTATGAAAATCCTGAAAGGATGTGTCGATACGTATAGGATTATTTATAGCAATCCATTTTCCAATTAAATCTTTTTCTAATGATTTAAGAACGATGCTATCAGGAAGTTCTTTTTTTATCAGTTCAATATTTTTTAATGTAGGAGGCTCATTTGAAAAAAAATTATATTCATACGTGTTTCCAATTAAAGCATTAATGTTCCGATCATAAAAATGATAAACTTTTATTTCAAGTTCAATTCTATCTATGATGCCTAAAAACAAATGGTTTTTATACCAGTCAATTTTTCGATCACCACAATTGGTATAGCCATTATCACCAAAGTCTTGATT
This sequence comes from Carboxylicivirga caseinilyticus, assembly GCF_050589785.1. Taxonomy (NCBI): domain Bacteria; kingdom Pseudomonadati; phylum Bacteroidota; class Bacteroidia; order Marinilabiliales; family Marinilabiliaceae; genus Carboxylicivirga; species Carboxylicivirga caseinilyticus. The sequence goes on from NZ_JBNGOX010000047.1 coordinate 26,101, forward strand.
AATGACTACAAATGCACTGTCAAGAAAATGAAAGTCAAAACCATAATTAAGTGATGAGGTATCAGTTTTAACCAGCCAGTTAGTATTTATCAAAGATTTACTATCAAGTCCGGTTTTATCAATAATATTTGAATCAACAATCCTTTCAAAATAGGTTTCTCTGATAATTGTTTTACTGATTTTATCAATTAGAAAGATGCTGTTATCGGAAATCTGTCCTTTTATGCTGTGATTGTTTATTTTAACCTTTAGCTTATTGTTTTTTACCTTGTAATCACATTTAATTTCTCCATCACCAAGTCTCTTTACAATAACATTTTTATCATCAATGAAATCGAGTAATATATACGCTTCTTCGTAATATGTATCTGTTTCAGTCGAATCTAATTTTATAGTAACATCTTCATTTTCACTTATAACTACACGTTCACTGACAGATCTTAACTCCTTGACATGGCTTGAAAACCAAATGCCTTTTAAATCCTGACTATTAGCATTCGAAAAAGTTAGAATTATAAATCCGCATAATATTTTGTGAAGTGTCTTCATAAGGCATGCTTTATTCCAGTTCTTCTTGCAACGTATTTTCTTCTTTATTCTGATTTTCTCGATATTTCATATATGACTCAAATTCCTCTTCAGACATAGTTATCCGATAAAATTCTATTTCTTCTTTTGTACGCAACTCTTCATTCTGAGGATCAGCACTAAGTGCTTCAATTATATGAATATATTCGGGATAATTACGAAATCGAATCTTGGCAATTGTCAATTCGGAAATTAAAACTAATATAAGTCCAAGTGCTCCAATAATTGTCAATCTATTTAATATCATTAAATAGCAGTTGTCTTTATCTCTAACGAATTTTATAATTGATGTAATAAGTACGATTAGGGTGGCTATTAATCCCAGGAACAATAACTTTTTAGCACCTGGATAATGTAGAATTCTAAATAAAATACCTCCACAGGTAAGAGATAATGCAAGTCCTGATGCTATAGAGATTATAATTCTCAATTTAGATATTCCTTTAAATGTTTTCGCGCTAATATTTTGTTTTAGCTCTATTTTGTTAAATAAAAGAATACTAAATACATAATAGAAAATAGTTAATAAACCCAATGAAAGTAATATTAATAGAGTGCTTCCGGGCACTAAAAACAAGTACATTAAGAATCCTATAAAGACAATTATTCCTAATATTAGTTCAATTTTTTTCATATATACAATTTCGTTATCAATATGTTGCTCAACGGTGCGCCTAGCCACCTGAATTGGCCCGGTTTGCGTATATTATATTCGCTTTTTTGTTTGTGACTCAGCTGACGCGGGAGCTGTATTCCCAAAACACGCAAAAGCCAGGGCTACTTTATAATGGCTTGTTGTATGGCGTTATTATATTTACATCAGATATTTATTGCAAAACAAAGCTAGTTTGAACTATAATGCATACTTTTATTGGTTTTCCATCAAGTTTTACAGGTGTCCATTCTGGTGAATTAAGAATGACTCTGGCTGCTTCAGCATCCAATATTTTATCAGCACTTTGTATAATACGTAACTCTATAACTTTACCTTTTTCATCAATAATAAACTGAGATATAACTTTTCCTTGAATTCCATTTTCCATTGCCATTAAGGGGTATCTCAGGTTCATCGCAACATATTTTTGAAAAACATCATCGTTTATGTGAAATACTGGTGGTGTAAAATCACCTATTATTTCATTAATTAATTTTTTTTCTATTAAATCATAGTTTGGTATGTCAGAATATGTAGTGTCTTCATAACTAAATTCAATATTATAATCTACATGTGAACCTGTTCTTGAAATCCATATACCAGTTGGAACTCCATTTTTAAAACATCTTTGTCTAAATAGTTTTTTCCCTTTACGATTCATCATTTTATGACAGATAGTCCCATCAGGCATTTCAATAATATATTCTAAAACTTTTCCCTCTTTCTCTGATACTTGCGGTCCACCATATTTACTCTTATAATATAATGTATCAATAATATTCTGACTAGATACCATTGATAAAACGAGGAATAGCATCAATTGGATCAATATTAATACTCTCATCTCTTTTAATTTTTCACCATTTATAAAATCATGTTTCTTAAATAAATTTCTGCGCAACGCTAATGCCATACAAAGGCGTCAGGACGAGCAAAGCCAGCCATGCTTTATGCCAGTGTGTTGTGTGTAGGTAGTTTTGTTTGTCTATTTTAGAAATAATATTTTAGCCTTTATTTCTGTAAAATTGTTTGCAATTGAATCTAATAGTAAAAAGTATCCTCCCAGGTATATAATGTTTAAGTAAATATTAAAAACCACATAGTATAAAATAGAACATAACAACAGTATTGCACCTATACCGGCACTTTTAACTAGATATCGCACAATCACTCGTTTTTCATCAATATTATCAAGCATTCTTTGGAAAATATCCGTGGGATAAATGGCAATACATGAAAGTAAAAAGAAGCCCAGAAACAGCACAAAAAACTTAAAGGTTGTAAAAATATGATCTTTGTTCTCGAGTGCTAAAATTACATTTGTTAGAATTAAGGGTCCTTGTATTTCACCCACAGTTGTTGAAACATTATCATGTTCTTTGAAATCGCCAATAACAATAATTCTGTCTTTTGCCAGATCCTGAATAGCGTCTTTCCCTAAGAATACAAGTGAACATAAATCTGTTAAAGTGTATTTTGATGAATTAATATCGTGCTTAGTAATTCGGAAATTAAGAATGAAACTGTTTAGTTCGATACTCATTCTTTTTTTTGAAACATTTTGATTTAATTCGTTATACACTTTTAGTGGTAATGATGCTACTCCATTGTCAGATTTTAAATTGTATTTTAAGAAAGTGCCATTTATAGTTTCAATATCACACAGCCCGCAGTTAGCATTGAATATAGGTTTAATTACTTCGTCTGAATTGTTCGTGTATGAGCATGTAATAAAACGTGGCAGACTATCTATAGCCTTCTGCAGCAAGGAATCGGCATCAGATTGATCTTCGAAAATAATATCAGCTATTACATATTTGTAGTTTTGTGTTTCCTTCAGGTCATTTAAAAAGGAAGCCAACATTTCCCTGTTAACTATTACCGAATTATCAAACGGAGGTTGTTCATTCTGAATAATGGTATTACTTGATGAGGTATTCACGAAAAGAAACCGATGAGAATCGATTTCTTTTTCGGAATTCAGGATAATATTCTTAATAACATTACCCCAGGTGCCTATTCCTTCAGCTTTTGGTTGAAAGATCATTACATTCTGAATTAAGAATGTAAACAGAATCAATAACAATGAGTTGGCAGTGCTAAGACCAAGGCACCATTTAGTCTTTCTTGCTAATAATTTTTTTAATAGCCTTTTCATCAAAGTTGCCATAAGCCATGTTTAGATATTGAAAAATGAAATCATCTTGTTTTTCTGATGCAATGTTACTATTTAATATGGTTTCAATTTCATCTTGAATAACTGTATCATCAACAAATACCAGATTCATCCCGGAAAGCGAAAGAGACTTCTTCGCCCTGCTGTCATAATAGAATAAATTATAATTACTGACTTCCGATGGTATTATTGGGTTTCCATCGACACTATGTAAATCTTTAGCATTAATAATTACTCCATTGCCTGAGAATGGTAATTTTTTATTTATTGATTCGCCCTTATAATTGTAACGTATAAAGAAGAAACTATTTGCGTTTAATGGATAATTTGCCGTATCAACATAAAAAACATTTTCGGTTAAAAGCAAGTACCCAATATTATTAAAGTAGAGATAAAAATCTTCTGTGTTTTGTAAAAGTTCCAGACTTCTAGAACTGGTAGTACTTCGTTCGGCAAGGTATTTTTCCTTAAGAAATGCAAAAAGCTCGCTGTCCTTATTGATATTGCCTTCAGGGGTTAATTCTATGCTTCCCTTTATGTTGTGCAATACGTATAAGATATCTTCGTTTGTCGAGAATTTTATTTTGTCGTTATCGTATAATTTGTCGCGAGACTTAATGGGCTTATTGTTGACTGTTATATTACCCTTACAACTAATTACATAATAATATTCTTGAGAATATATGTGGCAAAAGGACAGTAATGCCATCGCAACTAAAAGCAATTTAATTTTTTTCATATTATTTCTTTATTGTCCAATTAATTCAAAAGCGCCCCAAAAGTAAGGGTGTTTATACTCTAATAATAGCTGTTTTTGCGCATTATGATATGCTTTATATTTGTCCCCCGAGTTTAAGTAAGTTTCATAAAAAACTTTCATAAAACTACTTGTAGCTTCATCATCCACGCTCCATAAGCTAATTAACAAAGCATCAGCTCCGGCAATTTTTAACGATCGTTGTAATCCATAAACACCTTCGCCACTCTTTAGACTACCCAAACCACTTTCGCATGCTGATAGCACTACAAGTTCGGTGTTTTGAAGATTTAATGTGGTGGCTTCGAATGCTGTAAGTACGCCATCATCATTTTGTGTTTTTGCCCCAGGAGGGTTGTTTATACCGGCAAGAACAATCCCGGAGTTGTGCATGGCATTTTTCTCCGAAACCTGAAGGTTTTGTTTGCTGCCTCGAAAAACCACACCTCCCTCTTCAACCACTTCATTTTCTAGCATTTCACCCGAAAAGAAACCGTGAGTAGCTATGTGTAAAATCAGAGGGCTGTTCATACTTCTTAAATTACTCTCAGTTGCCTCTTGTTTTAGATAAACTGTTGATTTTAATTTGTTTGAAATTAACAAATCATTAATTGCAAGTACTTCCTCTTCGGTGCCAGGTAAGTCTGTCCATGTTGCATTCTGAAGATTTACACTACGTTTCCTGACTGAGAGCCCATCATTTTCTGTTTTTTCAGATGGTAAGCTTTTAATACCGTTAAATGCATAAGCAGGCCTGCCGAAAAGATATGCGTCTTTGGATTTTGAAGGAGAGTCGTTTAATAATATTTCATCTGTTCGGCTTAGGGTAACAAGGTCTTTCTCTTTGAGAAGAAAATCACCGGTAGCCGGATTTATCAGAGTATTAAGGTTAATCAAATTATATACACCATCTTTTGAGAGGTAAATTTTTTGTATATCTCCTAAATTATTAGCTACGGGTTGCCAATACTGGGTGTATAAATCGTTTTTATAGTTTGAGTTAATAAAGCTCTGCATACTTGACCTATATTCCTGTAGATATTTATTTTCCAAATCATTACCATTATTTAGAAAAACAATTTCCGGAGAAGTAGAGTTTTTTGTTAGAATTAATGCTGCATAATATATTTCTTTCGTAAAATCACCTTCATATTTTCTAAAACGAATCAATTCAATAGCTGCTTCCGAGGGGGCTAACTTATTTCTAACATCGCTCCAGTCATAAGTCGTAGTTGTCGAAAATGTTAACTGATGTAGTTTTTCAGACAATGCTCTTTCCAGCTTATCTATATCATTTTTTATCCCATCTAAACTTTTAGTTGAAATAGATGCATTATTTAATTTAACCGAGAATAAATTCTTATTGATTATCCACTGACGATAGATATCTTTTACAGCAGCATCATCGCTTTTGTTAATCAGGTTTAATATTTTTTCCTGATTCCTATGTATTAAACCTTTTGTGGCTAGACGGTAATTATATAATTGAATTCTCAATTGAGGGTTGCTTCCCTTATCCTTTAATACAAGGGTGTTAAAAGACTCTATCATTGGTGCGATACTCGTAAAATACATATTTTCTTTTTCCTGTTCCGACAAGTATTTAAAGTCAGTTCGGATGACACCAATTAAAATTTCACTTGCTTCGCTGAGGTATTTCAAAGCATCTTCTAATAACCCGGCATCCATTAATCCCTGCCCAATTTCTCGTAATAGATAGGTGTTTATATAACTATCCTTTTCGTAAAACTCATATTGAATGGATAATGCTTCTTGAAAACACGTTCTGGCCTTGTCAAACTGTTTAAGTTTTAAGAAAACTAACCCCAAGTCTTTATTATACCTTGGAAGATTGATTCGCCAGGTTCCTATTTTTTCAAAATTCTTTATACCAGAACTAATATTCTCACTAGCATTTTGAAGCAATTTGGTATCACTCTGTTGTGAAAAATATTTGTACTGAAATATACCCATATCAATTTTCATTTGAGCCAATGATTCCTTTTTTCCCTTATAAGTTAAAAATCGTATAGACCGGAGTGCTCTTGATTGATATTCAATAGCTTTGGTATACTCACCCATTGAGGAGTAAGATTGAGCTGTATTAGAAAGGGTTGTCGCAAACATTGCACTTTTTTCTCCGTCCAACTGCCGACTGAGCTCAACATTTTTTTCAATAAAACTTAAATCGGCTAGATCAGGATTATCTTTTGCTAATGCTGCATTATACCATGATAAATACCATAAGGACACAGATAATGGATTACGGTGGTTTGGTGTATATAATCTTTTTTTTATCTCATACGAATCTGTAAATAATCTAACAGCTTCAATATAGTCTTGTGTATATTGTACATGCCAATTAGCTTTCATATCAAGACATTCAGCATATTGAGTTGAATTTCGTCCAAATTCCTTTTCAGCATATTCGGTAGTCTCATCAATAATTTTACCTTGTTCTGATGCCATACCTAAATAAGCCATAGGACCTGTCATTCCCATTAATAAATCAAAATACATTTTATCCTTAGTGCCACCTTGTTCAATAGCAAGGTCTCTTGCTTTATAATAAGCATTAACAGCACCGACAAAATCCTGAGTTTGATATATTTTAATTGCATTTTGAAATTCATCAGTCCATGACTGGGAATTAGAATTAATAGTAATACATAATAGCAATAAAACGGATAATATTAATCTATAATTGGCTTTCATGTCTTATAGTGCTTTTCTTAGGCTAAATATAACTGTTTTTAATGTTTGAATAGGATATTACATTTTTCATCTCTTGGATTTCCAGAATTTACTTGCACACAACGGTGGCAATATGCGGAGGCTGGGATTTTGAAGCACTTTCCTGTCAAACCGTTGTGATTTTGAGTAAATGTGAAAAGGCTCAAATTGGCAATATCGCCCAGCTTATGTATATTGCGTGTTAGTGCCTGGCATTTGTTTGTATTTCAACAATAACCATTTATTTATCAATAGATTTAGAATGAAGTTTTATTATTAATTCACGAAAGTTCCTAGCTGAAACAGTTATAACTTTTTATTATGGTTTCCCAAAGAATATTTTATTTTGAGCCAAACCAATCTTGTAAATCGCGTAATTACTAACTGGAGCGGATAAATTTACTTCTGAAATCAAATGTTCAGATATAACAGTCATTGTTTTATCAGTGTAAAAGTTGACTTCAGAAATTGTCTGTACTGCTCGTTCATTATTGTTTTGATCAACAACTAAAATAGAATGCTTACGACCTTCTAGTAACTTTTGCATGGACCTACGCATCAAAGGATAGAATAACTCGATTTCCCCAACGCCATCCATTTCAAAATCTTCTATTGTTTCCTGATACCATTCCACATTAGATGTTGTTGAATTAATAATTGTAAGTTTAGAAAGTAGTTTATTACGAATAATTTTATCCCGATCTACGTCAACTATATCCATTGGATCTAAAACTGCACCAACTGCAAGATAATCACCTTCATAAGCTGTTATTTCAATTTCTGATTTTACATTTATATACCTTCCAACAATCCAGAAAAAAGGTGGAATAGTCATTGTAAAACTTACTTTGGCATGCCCAATGGCATCATCCACATTATCAGTAGTTTCGTAATTAAAAGCGCTGGTTAAGATACGTTGTTCTCCCTCTGTTGCTGTTTGATAATCCATACCATTAAAATGTAGGTTGGAAACACCACTATTTTGATTATAAACTTCTATCGAAATATTTTCATATTCTATTTCCTTTTCTTCTTGAATTGCTTCTTTATCACAAGCTGAAATGAACATTATAATAGCATAAAAAGCAAGGTATTTTCTATAATTCATAGTATAAAAGATTAAATTTTATATAAAGTTTTCATTCTATAGGATTTAAGACATAACATTCTACCTTAATAGATAGTGTAATATTACAAATATTTAATTTTTGAGTTTTAATATATTTTTCTTGAATTCTCATATTTAAATAGACAGTTCTATTTAGCGTCTAATTCTTTACAATTACATGAATCGCAGTATTTTTTCCTGTCTGGTTTATAATTAAAATATTTGCATATGCTTGATGTTTCGCTTGGCACTAACTACCTTATATCCACTATTACTATTTTATCTATATCAAATTGCTGTATTATAAGTACAAAAACATTTTAAATACTTATCAGCGTATTTAAAAAAGATATCGTTTATAAACGGATATAAAATTGTCAACCTTGGTTTTGGTGTAAATGGGGAGGTAATTGCATTAAGCTTCATAGTGTTTGGTTTAGTATTGATAACTACAAAAATAGCAGAATATGCCAATTATACTAATCAAACATTTATTAAGTTTAACAGTGATGAAGAAAAATATGCTTTTACTGCCCGGGAGGGTTCACTTTTCATGAGGGAAGGACAAAAACTATCGTAGGAAGGTAGAATAGGAGGGATTTAAATAAAAATATTGCCGCAGGATGCAAAATACTCCGCCAGGAAGGGGTAAAGTTGATCAGGAGAGGTGTAATAGTGGTGGTTTTTCAAAAAATATTAGCCAGGACGGGATTCCTTGCCCGAGGATGTAAAAAACCTTGGCGAGGATATAAAAATATGTCTCCGGGACGGAGAAAACCTCGCCAGGAAAGGTCAAACCTCGCCAGGAAGGGTTCTGTCCTGGAGAGGACAATAAAATTGAGGGTTTTAGAATTGCACCTGTGGATAAAATATTTCGGCAAAGACTCTAAGCGATTGATTGACCCGTGGTCCGTTTAGCTGCACCATATGTTGATCAACTGCATAAACACGATTGTTTTTAACGGCCTTGAGTTCTTTGTAATGTTCGTGTTGGCAAAAAGCCTCCAGCATGCCCGGCTCAATCAAAATAATATCCGGGTCTTTCTGCATCAGCGTTTCCAGGTTATAGTTCCAGCCGTTAACATCCTGAGCGATATTAATACCTCCGGCTAAATTGATCATTTCGGAGATAAAGGTATCTCCGCCGGCAGTAAAATCGCCGCCTTTGCCAAATCCCACCACATAATAAACCTGAGGTTTGGGCTGGTCGGCAGGTATCAATTCAACGGTGTGTTTCATATCGGCCTGTATGGCTTTCCATAACGAATCAGCTTTCTCTTTTTCGCCAATCAGGGTACCAACATTCATAATCAGATCGCCGGCTCCGCTAACTGATTCCTGACTCAGCAACCAGGCAAAGGGCATTCCTAGCTGTTCGATACGGTTAGCAGTTTCTTTTTTGAAATGAGTGGATGCCATCACCAGATCGGGTTTAAGTTTGATCATTACCTCCAGTGAAGGATCGATTAATCCGCCAATTGCCGGAATGGATTCTACTTCGGGTGGATAATAACAGTAGGAGGTACGACCCACCAGTTTTTTCTCTTCGTGTAAGGCAAACATTACCTCCGTAATGGCCGGAGAGCAGGAGATGATGCGTTGCGGTACTTTATCCAGCTTTAATTCTTTGCCATTGCTGTCGGTAAACTGAACCGATTTTTCGTTGCTGCAATTGTTTGAATGGCATGATGCTATCAGAATAGCAATCAATAGTATGGTAATGTTTTTAATCTTCATAAGGCATTAAAATTCGATACATTCCTGGGCCATAACCCCGTTTTTGTATGGGTGTTTAACATTGTTTATTTCTGAAACCAGATCTGCTTCTGCAATGATTTCAGGTAAGGCATATCTGCCTGTCAAAACCAGGTGACGTTCAGGGAAACGACTTCTCATCTGTCTTATCAGCTCAATCAATTCATCGGCTGTGATCAATGTCTCTTCAAATTTTTCAGGCAATGACAGGGCAATATTTATTTCGTCTAACAATATAAAATCATAACCATCAGCCATTACTTTGTGTTTAGCCAGCTCCCATGCCGACTGAACTGTTTCAACAGTATCTTCTTTTGAAACCGTCCAGGTGCATCCGGCACCAGCCTGGTAGTTTTCAACTCCTAAGCGGTTCATCATGTTTATTTCGCCATAACCCGATTCAGGTGATTTCATAAATTGTATGACACAGGCTTTTTTATCATGTCCTAACGTGCGCATAAGCATACCCAGGGCCGAAGTCGTTTTGCCTTTTCCGTTTCCGGTTATTACTATGGTTAATCCTTTGGTCATTGGATGTGTGATGTTTTGATGTGTGATGTAAATCTGGATTTCTAAAAGTCTAATGGTCTAACAGTCTATTGTCTAATGGTCTAACAGTCTATTGTCTAACCGTCTATCAGTCTTCTTCTTACTTTGATAATGAAAGATCAGGTGTGGTTTCATATCTTCGGAGCAAACCCATTCGGCATTCACCCTGAATACTTCTTTTAAAAGTGCCGGCGATAACACTTCGGTTGGAGTACCATTGGCCACAATTTTACCCTCATCCATTACCATCACATGGTCGGTGAATTCACTCACCTGATTCAGGTCGTGCAATACGGTAACAACCGTTTTGTTTTGAGTGTCGGCAATCTCACGCAACAGTTTCAATACTTCAATCTGGTGATAAACATCGAGCTGCGATACCGGCTCATCCAGAAACATAATAGGTGTATCCTGTGCCAGTGCACGTGCTATGATGGTACGCTGACGTTCACCACCACTAAGGGTTATTACTGAACGATGACGGAGGTTTTCGATATCAGTAAGCTGAAGCGCTTCCTTAACTTTTTGTTTGTCTTCCTTGCTTGGTCCGGTAATACCCGAATAATACGGGTAACGACCCATCATCACTACTTCTTCAACCGTAAAGTCAAATTCAAGCAAGGTGTTTTGAGGAACATAACTGAAATAATGTGCTTTGTTTTCAATTTCCTCCGGTAGGAAAATCTTACCAGATGATGGCTTTTTGATTTGCAGCAGCGATTGTAATAAGGTGGTTTTGCCCGATCCGTTGCATCCGGCTATACTGTAAAAACAACCTTTGTAAAGCTCGTGCGATACGGTATCCAAAATTTTTTCATTACCCACTTTGTAGCTCAGATCTTCGAAAGCTAGCACGATGGAGCGTTTTTGTAATTCCTTCTTTACTTTAAACATGGCGACGGCTTTTTTTGATTAGAATAAAGAAGAAATAAGGAGCTCCGAACAAAGCGGTTATGCTGCCAACAGGTAATTCGCCCGGTTGAACAAGCGTGCGGGCCAGGGTATCAGCTATAATCAGAAAAACACCACCCCATAAGGCAGATAATGGTAGTAATCGTCGGTTGTCGGCACCAATTAAGAAGCGCACCATATGCGGTACAATCAATCCTACAAAACCGATTACGCCACTGTACGACACCACAATGGAAACTGACAAAGCAGAAATAAGCAGGATGATGGCCACTTTTTGTTTAACATTGATTCCTAATGAATGGGCTGTTTCGTTTCCCATGGCCAGTAAATTCAGGTCTTTACAGTATCTGAAAAGCATCACCAGCGAAAAAAGTACCACCGGACAAACGATATAAATTTGTTTCCAGCTTATGGCATTAAATCCGCCCAGCATCCAAAAATAGATGCTTTCCATTTGTTCGCGATTAATCACCAGTAACAACGAAACAACGGCACCCAGCATTAAACTCATGGCAATACCGGCCAGTAACAAGGTGTTTTGTTCCGACTGTTTTAGGTTAAAGGCAAACCAGTAAACAATGGCCAGTGCAGATGCTGAACCCAGAAATGCAAAGAAAGGAATGCTGAACATGCCGGCCTGAAGTCCCAGAACAATGGCAATGGCTGCACCTACTGAAGCTCCGGATGAGATGCCCAGAACATAAGGATCGGACATGGGGTTGCGAAATACTGATTGAAAAGCACCACCGGAAGCGGATAAGGCCATTCCCGCAAGTAATGCCATTGCAATACGTGGCATTCTTATTTGTAATACAATCTGCCCAATTCCGGCATCAGCCTCGTTAGGGTTGAAAAAGCTCATCCAAAGCTGCGATAAAGAAACATTAGACGGCCCCAGGGTTAATGCTATAAAAGAAAGTAGCACTAACACCACCAGTGTTAGTGCTACTATCCATTTATATTTGGCAGATGTAATCATGCAATGAAATTAGTTTAAACTCAATTGAATGCCAAGTAAAAAATATCTGCCTGGCATTGGGTAGTATTGTCGGGTCTGATAATTTGTATCCCAGATATTATTGATTTTAAAGGTCAGTGCAGTTTCTACCTGTCCATCGAATCGTTTTTCGAATGACAGATTACCAATGTTATACTTTGGCATTAAAGTAGAATTGCTGGCTGATGTATATCGTTCGTCGACAAAACTGTGAGCGTAAATTAAGCGCAAACCTCTATATTCTCCAAATACGGCAGCAGCTGTTTTTGATTTAGGAACATAAGGCAGCAGATTTTCCGTGTCAGGATCAACGGCATCCTGGTTGGTATAATTAATGTTGCAACCAATGCTGGCTTTGTTGATTTTGGTGTTTATACCGGCATGTATTTCCAGTCCCTGAATCTCTGCTTTATCCTGATTAAATACCGTCCAGGTGCCGTCTTCAAGTTGTCCCCAGCTAATCCATTTTTCAAGGCTGTTTTTAAACCAGGTAGCCTGCACCTGAAATTCGGTTGAAGCAACAGTTTGCTCATAATGCAGACCGGCCTCATAGTTAAATCCGGTTTCGGCTTCCAGATTTGGGTTTCCAACCTGAGTTCCCCCCGACCAATATAAATCGTTGAAGGTTGGTATACGATAGCTGGTTCCGGCTTTTGCTTTGGCTGATAATCCGCCCACTATTTTTTGTGTCAGACCAATATTGCCAGTGATGGTGAAATCGCTGTCACCGGCTTTTTCGCCACGTCCGTTTAAAGTCACAAAGGTTCCGCTTTTTTTGTTCTTAATACCAAACGAAGTAAATGTGGCAAAACGATTGCGACCTTTTTCGCCTTCGTAAGAGCTCGATTCAGCTTTTTCGTAGGTGTAATTCAGTCCTAAATTCCACTTTAACCAGGGGGTGAAGTTAAGATCCAACTCCGCCTCGTTGATAGAAGAAAGTCCTGTTGTTTTGGTGGTATCAGAAGTAGATGGTTTTTGATAATTGGTTTCGGTAGAGAATAAAGCTGTTCGAACGGTAACAACTCCATTTTTAAGGGGTGCTTTCCATTCTGCTGCTCCACGTATAGCCTGGTCGCGTTGTTCGGCATCCGAAGTTTTTCCTCTTGCCATGTCGCGTACTGTTGGAGCAATTTGCTTATCCACATCCTGGTACCATAAATGTATGCTGATGTTTTGTCCGTTCTTCAATCGAAAATGATTGTTCGACATCACTCCAAACTGATGCATATTGGCATTAGGCAGGTCTTTATCCACGGTAGTTGTTACCCCTGAAGAAGTGTAATCTCCGGTAAACGGAAAGTCGTTATCGGCCTGCTGATAATAAGTGCGTAAAACACCGCTGTAATTTTTGTTTCCGTACTGAATACCTGAAGCTCCGTTGAATCGTCCAAAACTACCGGCATTGATGGTCATAAACGATTTTTTGGCTTCATTGTAACGGGCTTTGTTATTAAGATAAATAACACCGCCAACGGCTCCACTTCCAAAAAGGGCAGAGTTTCCACCCATCTCCATTTTAATATCATCGGAAAACAGTAGGGGAAGGGTTGATATGTCGGTGCCGCCATTGGCGATGCTTTGTAAGTTAAAACCATTCCATAGGATAGGGGTTCGGTTGCTTCCAGCACCCCGTGCATTAATACTGGATGATCCTGTTCCGTAAGCATCAATGTTCATGGGAGAAAGGAATTGTAAAACTTCATCCATGCCCAGTGTTGATCTTTGCATTAAAAGTTGTTGATTAGGCTGATAAACAGTGCTGCCAGCATTGAAATTGCTCAAACGGTTTTCGGTGATGTTCACCTCAGTTATCACAATTAATGTGTCGGTTGATTGGGCAACTGGCTTCAAAAATGCCATGCCTGATAAAAAGCCACCAATAAGGAGACGTTTTAAATAATTCATTTTACAAATAATTTATTCAATGGTTAAACTATTTGTAGCAGTTAGGAAAATGGAGAAGATAGATAGATTTGTCTAGAATTACCTGTCTGTCTCTTCGCTTTTACTCCCGAAAGCTACGATACCTTTGACTATGGCAGGTCTTCTGACTCACTCCTGAAAGACGCCTTCCCAATCGCGTGAAACGATCAGTGGCAAGTAGTGCCTTTCATCAAAATGGAGTTTACAGCAGCGGGTACTGTTCAGGATTTTCACCTGATTCCCTTTCAATCCGATTTGAATGACCGGATTTACCGTAATCGGTCGCAAAGGTAGAAAAGATTTTTAATGCGCAAACTTAAAATATAAGTGTGTGGTATATTTTATAAAATTATCAGGCTATAATAAATGTGAAGGATTTGTTATTACTGATTCATCACTAATCTATTAACCAACTTCAATTGCGTCCTAAATAATATTTGATAATGAAAGAAAGCTACTGTGTATAACAGGCCTCAGTTGGCGAGCAAAAAAACAAGGTTGAATTGACGATTAAAAATCGTTTACTGTTTGAGTTGAGCGTAGTCAACGAGTTTAAACGATTTCAGTCAATTGACCGTAGTTTTTTTAGTGAGACAGGTGTAGCCTTGATTTTCTTTGCTTCGTTTCTTGCATCAAGGCAAGAAATGAAGTCGGGTTTGGGCGAAGCGCCAATTTGAAAAATAATTAGGACAGAATTGAACCAACTTCAAGAAAAAGTTTTGGATTATTTATGGAAATTAATGTAAGTTGGTAATCTCAAATATGAAAAAACCAAACGACCTCATTGAATCAATTTTAAAAGTTTAATTAAATCCAAATTAGCAATGAACCGGATAAAGAATGCCTTACGTTTAGCCTTACTGTTTGTTAGTTCACTTGTATATGCTCAGGATCCGATACCTCAAACCTATTGTAATCCGCTTGATATTGATTACACTTACATGATTTATAACTCCGCCTGGAATATTTCTTATCGTTCGGGAGCTGATCCGGCAGTGGTTGAGTTCAGAGGTGAATACTATATGTTTGTAACGCGTTCGTTTGGTTACTGGCATTCAACTGATTTGGTTAACTGGGATTTTATTCGTCCGCAGCAATGGTTTTTTGAAGGTTCCAATGCACCTACGGCATTTAATTATAAAGATTCTGTTATTTATTTTGCCGGTGATCCTGCTGGTTACGGAAGCATTCTTTATACCGATGATCCTAAATCCGGCAAATGGTCTTCTGTAGCATCCATTTCAAATAATATACAGGATTCAGAGCTTTTTATTGATGATGATGGAAAAACCTATTTGTATTGGGGATCATCAAATGTTCATCCTATTAAAGTAAAACAGCTGAATAAAGATGACCGAATGCTTCAGATTGGTGAACCAAAGGACCTGATTAATCTTAATGAAGAAGAGCATGGATGGGAACGCTTCGGTGAGAATAACTTTCATCCAACCATCAAAGAAGGTTATATGGAAGGTGCCTCCATGACCAAGTATAACGGCAAGTATTATCTTCAGTATGCTGCGCCCGGCACTCAGTTTAATGTATATGCCGATGGTGCCTATATTGGAGATTCGCCAGAAGGACCCTTTACCTACATGGAAGGCAATCCGGTGAGTTTTAAACCCGGTGGATTCACCAATGGTGCCGGTCATGGAATGACCGTAAAAGCTACTGATAACCAATACTGGCATTTTGCAACCATGGCATTAGCATCCAATTCTCACTGGGAGCGTCGTTTGTGTATGTTTCCAACTTATTTTGATGCGGAAGGTATCATGCATTGCAACACTCATTATGGCGATTATCCGCGCTTTAGTCCCGATCATCCAACAAAAGCCGGACAACATTGTGGCTGGATGCTATTATCGTACAAAGGTAAAACCACCGTATCAAGTTCGGCTTTACAGATAAAGAAAAGTACAGCTGATGATGGCGAATTTGATATTGAGGAAATGAAAGTGGAACATACGCCAGATGGCAAAATCATTTCAAAGGTATTAACTGACGAGAGTCCTAAATCCTTTTGGGTAGCTGGCTCCAATGATGCCAACCAATGGGTAGAGATAGAAATGAACCAAATTGGAAATGTATATGCTTTGCAGCTCAATTATCACGATCATGAATCAGGTATTTATACTCGTGTTGACGGTTTACGTCATCGTTATATAATTGAAGCCTCGTTAGATGGTGCTAATTGGCAGACCATTGTAGATAAAAGCAATAGTTTTAAAGATACACCCAATGCATATATAACGCTGAAACAACCTGTAAGAGCTAAATATATACGGTATAAAAACATTGAGGTGCCGGGTAAGAATCTGGCCATGTCGGAGATACGTGTTTTTGGTTTAGGTGAAGGTAAAAAGCCGACCAAAGTATCCAACTTTACAATCAGCCGTGAGGCAGACAGGAGAGAAGCCGTAATGTCGTGGAATGCTGTAAAGGGGGCTCAGGGATATAATATACGTTGGGGAATAGCACCTGATAAGTTGTATCACTCATGGTTGGTTTATGATCAGGCAGAACTTAAAATACCTTCGCTGGATAAAGCAACCGGTTATTATTTTTCAATTGAAGCTTTTAACGAAAATGGTATCTCAGTTTCAACAAAACCTGTTATGGTAAAATAGTGTTTTATCGTATAAAGAAAATATATTGTAAAGTTATCGAATTGTTCTGGCCTGATTTTTGTGTTAAGAATGGTTAATTAATTAGATGTAATATTAAAAATAACAGATCATCCAAAAGTGGTTGGTTTAAATGAATAATCTATCAATTAGTTTTGAACTTAGTCGGTTTGTAGCATAATGATTAATAAGAATATATCTTCAAAAATTAATCAAAATTGACCTGACGTAGTGTTTGTTAATGATTTGATTTATAATCTATCATAGATAAATTAAATCATGAAAATTATTGGATTATCACCATTAGTTTAGGTTCAAGATTAATACAAGTCGGTTAATTAGTTAAAGAAATAATTATATTTAAAATTATAAACATAAAATACAACCTAGCATAATATATTATGAAGAAATTTCCATTATTAATCCTGCTAATGTTTGTTGCCACAAATATGTTTGGCCAGACTTCGAAATTGGAAGAAAATGCATTGTACAATAAGTTTATGTCTAAAGAATTATCAAAGGAGATGTATTCTTCTTTTGCTGTGCGATGGAATAAAATTATTGACGACTTCAAAGAGTATCCCGAACTACCGTTAGATGAAGACAGTGTGGTTCATTATACATATGTAAGTGATTTCCCTGGTGTCAATAAAGATCATTTGTTCAACCAGTCGATGGAGTTTCTGGCCGTTAAGTTTGGCCTTTATCCTTCATTCATGTATGCGAACAAGGAGGATGGACGAATCATTTTTGATAATAGCTTTGAATTAATCGACAACTATACAGGTTTTTATACAGGTATCATCACTATTATTGATGAGAAGATTGTATTTGAATTTATCAACTTGTCGTATCAGGCCTTTTTTAAGGGGCATTATTCCGGAAATGTTTGGGTTGAGGATAAGACGGTTAACACCGGCATTGACACAGCTTATCCGGTTATTTTAAAGGATCCTGCGCATTGGAGGTTATATCTGACTTTATTTGAAAAAACAAACAGTCAGATATTGACTCAGATAAATAGTTTCAGAAGTTTTCATACCAGCTATCCACTAAAACGAAAATTATAGCTATCAGAAGTAAAAACCTATCCTAAACCCTTATTAATGAAAAAAACAATTGTACTATTTGTATTGCTATATTCAGTAAATACTTATTTGCATGCTCAATCATCCGATTCTGAGGTGACCAAATTTAAACTTGGTTTATCTTATTCATCGTTTGGCAGTAATGATGTGTTTCGTTTTAATGAATTGATAGGAGCTGCCAGTTATGACGGAGATAATTTCTATAACATCGGGTTGATATTTAGTAAGCCATTGAATTCTTGGCTTGAAATGGAAACAGGACTGGAATACTCGCAACAAAGTATTTTAATTACACCTGCTTACGATCCGCAAAATGAAATAAAACCCTACAATGAGGATTTTGGACTGATTGAAATTCCGGTACTTTTGAAACTGCGCTTTTTAAAGTATTTGTTTATTAATGGAGGAGCATTAATCAGTTTTGATACCAACGCTACAATGTCGGTTGACAGTCAGAATGGTTTAGGAGGAGTAATGGGAGTTGGTGCACAATACGATTTTAAATGTGGCGCCGCTGTCTTTGTTAATCCTTACTTTAAACTTCGTGCATTGATAGGTACCGAAAGGTATCAACAACATGTAGCGGAATCAGGCACACGAATTGGGTTTACTTATAACTTTTAAAATATGAGTTCTTTTTCTATTGATCCGGTTTTTATCATCATAATTGCAGTTGTTGGTTTAATTATCTTTTTGGTTGCTTATTTTAACAATAATGCCCGTGTAAAGCGGAAACTCAAAAAGGCTCCTGTTAAACGGGTATCTTCTTTTTATGCCGGCGATGTAGCTAAAGTGGTTGGTAAAGTTGAATTGGTTGATGAACCATTAATAGCCCCATTGTCAGGTCGCCCTTGTGCCTGTTATCATATTATAGTTGAACAGCAAAAATCATCGGGTAAAAGTTCACAATGGCATACTATAATTAACGAAACAAAGCATTGCAAATATCTCATTCGTGACGGTAATGCTCATGCGATGGTTGATGACCGTGAATTGAGAAGCTACATTGTTAAAGATAAAAGTTATCGCTCCGGCTTTTTAAACGATGCAACAGATGTGTTGGAACGTTATCTGAACCAACATGGTTTGGAAAGTGAGAATATGTTGGGAATGAATAAAACCATCAGATATAAAGAAGGAGTAATTGAAAAAGGGGAAGAGGTAGCTGTTTATGGAAAAGGGAACTGGAAACAGGCAGAACAGTTAGGCTTGCCCGATTATTATGGTAGAGTTCTGGTTTTATCGTCTCCCGATGATGACACCGTTTATCTTAGCGATGATCCTTCTACCCTTGGAGAAGGAGCCTATAATTAATAATAAATTTTCGGTATATGGATCAATTACTTAGTAATCAATATAACTTGATAACGATGGCCTTAGGTTTTGTTATTTTAATTGTTGGTTATATAATGCTAATTAAGATCAGACAAAGTGATCGACCCAATAAAGTACCAATATTCTGGATTTGGTTATTAGGATTAGTCACATTACTGTTTGGCATATTGGGGCAAGTAATGTCAATTGCCTCAACTTTTGATACCATTACCATGATGGGGACTATATCAGCATCCATTGTAGCTGAAGGAATAAAAGATTCTTATCAGTCTACCATAACCGGATTATGGGTGTTAATTATATCTTTAATTATTTGGGGTGTACTAAAAAATGTACAGCAAAAGAGATTGTGATCGCTATCAGTCTTTAGCCACTAAAAAGCTACCGGAATAATATCATCTGTCTTTTGCATTATTTTGAAAATGGTTTCACCCAAATATTGTTTTTGTAATTCTTTTGATAGTTCTTCCTTGTTACCACTGAGGTTGAAATTGTGATTGCGTCTTTCAATCTGAATAGTAAAGAGCAATATGGCTACCAGTATAATGATTTTTGTGAATAAAGCGGATTTATATCGGGCAATAATAAGACCCGTATTGATAGTAAGTGCAGCCACAACAATCAGAAATAGATCGTAATTATTCCACCACCATACTTTACCCCAGCCTCCAGTAAAATGGGCTGATGGCCAAAAGAAAGCAATTCCATCCCACGATCCTCCGGGAGTTATCATATCTTCTGTGAGGTGTCCCATATAACCCATAAAAAAGGCTATCGAATACCAAACTAATCGATTTAGACTCGTTATTCCAAAAGCTTTAGCATAAGCCAGGTAGAGGAAGCTACCTATTAAAATAAAAAATAATGAGCCAACAATCGAATGAGTAAAAACATGATGCGAATACCAATGAGTATCCCAGAATATTTCATTACCACTTTGTTGAAGGTTAAACCACTTACCAAAGGTAGCATCAAAGCCACCCCATTTCGATATAACATCCACATCGGGCAGAATACCTCCAAATCCACCTGCAATACCTATCCAAAGCTTACTTTTCCAACTCGATGAGGTATGTGCTGCAACTGCAGTTGATAATGCCATTCCGGTTAAACCATGTGTAAGTATATCCATGCTATAGATTTTATAAGTAAACCGGGCCTAAAGATATAAGTTCATTGAACATGTTAAAGCTTATAGTGGTAAATTATACTGATAAATTATTTACATTTGACTTCCTAATCTAAACTTATGGTAATGACTAAAATCTTATTTCTTCTTTCTGTCCTTTTTATTTCAACTTCTTTATTAGCTCAATCAGAATTTACAAAAGGATTCTATATTAACAAGGAGGGTAATGCTGATTCTTGCTACATTCAGGTTGAACAATGGAGAGATATTCCTGCATTTTTCCTGATAAAAACACATTTGGATAGTATGCCTGAAAAGGTTTATTCTAATCAAATAGATGAATTAGTAATTGGAGAAAGCTATAAGTTTAAGTCTGAAAAAGTTGAGGTTGACAATAAATATCTTTCAGGTAATCAGATTAGACGAATAAAAAATGATAGTCTTTTTTTAAGGGTTGTTGTCGAAGGGGAAGCAAGTTTGTTTATGGCAGGTGTGGATGATAATGTAACCTTTTGGTATAGTTTTAATCATGGTGATTTAAAATTATTAAAGTATCGTAAATATATTTCTTCCAATGGGAAAGAAATGGAAGACTATTCTTTTAAATCTCAAATACAGGCTGACTTTAAATGTGAGGCTATTGGCTTGAGCGATATTATCAAATTAAAATATGATCAAAAGGCCTTAACAAACTTTTTTATCAGCTACAATGATAATTGTTCAGAAGAACAGCAGCAAAAATATTTTAGTAATACTGCAAAGCAGGCTAAAAGAGTTACTCTTAGTCCAAAAATTGGTTTATCTCGGTTTTCAATGGTGAGACCTGCAGGGGAATTGTCAAGTCCTAAAATATGGCTACAGGTAAAACATGATATTACGCTATATTTTTAAAGACCGTATTAGGAGTTTTATATCCTAAAGATAGATGTA
>NZ_JBNGOX010000048.1:0-46767 GCF_050589785.1 Carboxylicivirga caseinilyticus
CAAAGGACTTTCAAATTACTCCGAATGTTTTCAAATTAATTTGAAAGTTTTGCTGGTTTTCATCAAACCAACATGGACTTTACCGGATGCTTACGATAAAATGCAATATGATTGCCACATTAAAATATTAACATATATCTTATCTTTGATGATTGGTATAATCAAGAACGCTTATTCTTATGGGTAAAATAGCAACGAACACAGATATTCAAATCAAAATCTTGACAAAAAGAGGAATGATTTTAGATTATGATGAATCGAAAATAAAAGAATTCCTATTAGATATTGGCTATTACAGGCTTGGTTTTTACTGGAATCCTTTTGAAAAAGATGGAAACCATAACTTTGTTGAAAACACTAAATTCTCGGATGTTATTAAGTTGTATTATTTAGATGTCGATTTGAGGAATATCCTAAGCAAGTACCTAAATAGAATCGAAGTTAACTTCAGGACTAAGGTTGTATATTATGCATCTAATAAACACAAGGACTCCCCGACTTGGTTTGCTGACCCAAGTATAGTAAATCGTGAGGTCATTGATAAAATTGGAGATTACTATCATGAGAATTTTATACGTAGTAATAAGCCAATAAAAAATCACCATAAGAAATATATAAACGATAAATATGCTCCTGCTTGGAAAACAATTGAGTTTTTTACTTTTGGAACAGTACTAAGTATTTTTCGCAATTTGAAAAACAATGAGATACAAGAGCGCATATCAAAAGAGTTTGGCATTTTAAACCTATCTAAATTTATTAACTTACTTGAGAAAGTAATTTTAGTTAGAAATATATGTGCTCATGGTGGAATTCTTTTTGATATGCGAACACCTAAAGGTCTTTCGGTTCTTCCTGATATAACCTATAACAATAAAGATAGAAGCTCTTTAGATTCTTGCATTAAAGTCATTTCATTTTTAATAAAGCAAATATCGGTTAATAGACATGAAGAATTAACAATGGAGATACGGGAACTATTTGAAAGTCACAAAGAAAACGACCTATTAAAATCTATAATCGAGAATAAAATCAATTACGTATATGAAAAATAAATTTGACAAATTAATTTAGGTTACATATATTTGTGGTCTCAGTGCACTGCTATTCGAAAGAATCAAAGACGTCGCTTTAGTTTCTGCACTTAAAAATATTAAAATAAAACCTGGACTTGCTCCAGGTTTTTTTGTTGCTATCAACATCCTTATGAAATACAATAGTGTAAGTTAAAATCAATGTTTATCCGTATAGCCTTATTCGGTTAATTTCAACGCCTAGTATACGTTTAAAAAAGAAAGCAAAAGCGCATTTTTGGCTATTTTATTTGCCAATTATTATCATTTTCGCAACAAAAGAACACTTTTAAGTAAGCATTTATGTGCTTTTTTACTGTAAAAACCTGCTTTTATGCGCTTTTTCACTATTAAAAGTAGGTTTTGCGCAAATTTAGATTTTTAAATCTATATAGGCACTGCATACTTTATAGTCCAATAGTTTAAAGGCAGGTTTTCAACTTAAGTATAGAACAGAATATACGTTTAACTTTTTGGTATCAATTATCACTTTGGATACAAAACAATATTCTTAAATATCGGTTGAGAACATTTCTGCTAATGATTCTCCCTGTGCCAAAACTCTATCTGCTTCTAACTTTGCTAAATCTGGTGGATAGCCGTATCGCATCAATATTTTCTTTACAGTCAGTCGTAATTTTGCTTTTACGTCATCTCGCTTACTCCAATCAACCGTTGCATTTTTTCTAATGACATCTACAATTGTATGAATCAATTCTTTCATTTTAGCATCGTCTAAAAAGCTTGTTGATTCATTTTCATTCAAAACGCTATAAAAAGCATATTCCTCTGGAGTTAATCCAAGTTCATCAGATTTATGGTCTTCTAAACGCATTTCTTTTGCTATCTCAGATAGTTCCTGCAGGACTTGTGCTGAATCAATTTGATTGTTATGGTAACGTTTCACAACTGATTCTAACATTTCGGAAAAGCGTTTCCCTTGTACTAAGTTTTTTGTTTTTCTAACTCTAACTTCATCACTTAATAGCTTTTTAAGAAGTTCAAAAGCAACATTTTTTTGTTGCATATTTTTTACTTCTAACAAAAACTCATCAGATAGAATACTTACCGATGGACTTTCAATGCCTGCTGCTTCAAATATATCTATAACGCCATCACTTGACAGAGCGTTATCTACAATTTGCTTAATTGCTGTTTCTACTTCGTAATCTGATTTCACGCCACTGCCCGAAAACTTATTGATTCGCGCCTTTACGGCTTGGAAAAATGCCACTTCATCTTTTATAGCTTCTGCGTCAGGACTTGGAATAGACATTGCAAAAAGCTTTGACAGCAATGTCACTTCTTTCAAATATCGTTCTTTCAGCTTAACGTCCGATAAAATAAAGTTTTGCGCACCTAATAAAACTTGCAGTTTTTCTGCTGTGCCAACTTTGAAATATGCTTTAAAATCAAAACCATTAAACATCTGTTCAATGATTTCAAACTTTTCATTCATGCCAGCAATAGCTTCTTTTATATCTACAATTGGTTCACCTTCGCCACCAGATTGTAAATATGTTGCCATTGCATTCCTTAAGTCTTGACCAATACCAAAGTAATCAACAACTAAACCTCCTGGCTTATCTTTGTAAACTCTGTTTACACGAGCAATTGCTTGCATTAGATTATGCCCTTGCATTTTTTTATCGACATACATTGTATGGGTGCTCGGAGCATCAAAACCCGTTAGCCACATATCACGAACAATAACTAATTTTAGTTCATCATTCGTATCTTTCATTCGAGTGGCTAAATCTTTTCTTTGCTGTTTGGTTGTTTTATGGGGTTGAAATAATTCAGGGTCATCGGATGAGCTTGTCATAACAACCTTAATCATTCCTTTATTTAAGTCATCATTGTGCCATTCTGGTCTTAAGTCTATAATTTCGTTATATAGTTTAACACAAATATTACGTGTCATTCCAACAACCATAGCCTTACCCTCAAAGACTTTTTGCCTTTCTTCAAAGTGCATCACAATATCTTTGGCTACGTCTTTTAATCTGTCTGGATGCCCAACCACAGCATCAATAGTTGCTGTTTTCTTCTTGGCTTTTTCTATTTGTTCTTCAGTTGCATCAGCAATGTCGTTTATTTCATCGTCTAATGCTTTTGCTGTTTGTTCGTCAAGTTTGATCTTTACAAGACGAGACTCATAACTAATTGGCACAGTTGCACCATCGTCAACGGCTTGTTTTATGTCGTACACATCAATATAATCACCAAAAACAGCAGGGGTTGATTTGTCTTCTTTTTCAATAGGTGTTCCCGTAAAACCTATGTAAGAGGCATTAGGTAAAGCATCACGTAAATATTTTGCATTACCATATTTTATTTCTGACCCTATTACATTATTATTCTCATCTTTGACTTCGGATTCACGAGCTTTAAAACCATACTGACTGCGATGTGCTTCATCAGCAACAACAACAATGTTGGTTCGTTCTGATAGCATTTGATAAACATTACCTTCGGCTGGAGCAAATTTTTGAATGGTTGAGAATATTACACCACCACCTGATACTTTCAAAAGTTCTTTGATATGTTCCCTATTATTTGCCTGAACAGGTTTTTGACGTAAAAGCCCAACACAGTTTCCAAAAGTCCCGAAAAGTTGGTCGTCCAAATCATTTCTATCTGTTAACATCACAATAGTTGGATTTTCCATTTTCGGGTGAGTAATAATCTGCCCACTATAAAAAACCATTGAAAGAGATTTACCTGAACCTTGCGTATGCCAAATCACGCCAATTTTACGATCTCCATCTTGTGTATGCGTTGCTCTTAAAGTCTGCTCAACTGCTTTTTGAATAGCGTAATATTGATGATAAGCTGCTACCTTTTTAATCTTAACCTGAGAAATAAGACCTGTTTTTTCATCTTTCTTTTCCTCTTGCTCAAATACGGTACAGTAGCGAATTAACTCAACCAATGTTTTTTTATTGAGCATATATTCTGTTAGAATTTGCAATTCGGTTCTAACATCATGTTTAATTTCTTTTGGTGCCTTCCATGAAAGGTAACGTGAAAAAGGAGCTGAAACACTCGATGTCGTTGCATCAATACCGTCTGAAATAATACAAATGGAATTGTAAAAGAAAATACTCGGAACAGCTTTTTTATAATTCTGAATTTGCGTGTATGCTTTGCGTAATGTAGCTTTCTCGTCTGTGGCTGATTTAAGTTCAATAAAAACTAGGGGCAAGCCATTAATGAAAATAACAACATCAAACCTCTTTTCGTTATTATTCTCTTTAACAACTAGTTGATTGACCACCCAAAAACTATTGTTTTCTGGATTTTCAACATCCAATAAGTTTACATTTATCCCTTTAGTTTTTCCGTCTTTTGTATATTCTACTGTTACTCCACTTGTAAGTAATATATGGAAACGCTCATTGTTTTCCATTATATCTTCTGTCCCAAGATTAATTACTTTTTGATAAGCTTCAACTCTTGCAGATTCAGGGAGAGAAGGATTAAGCTTCTTAAGCGATTGTTTAAAATGTGACTCTAATATTACAGAAGCAAAATTCTCTCGTTGCGGATTATCACTATTTGGAGAAATATCCGTGCCATTAAAATACGTATACCCTTGACTAACTAACTGGTCAATTAAGGATTGTTCAATGGTATTTTCGTTTATTGTATTCATAGGCATTTATTCAAAATTCTCCTTTAAAAATTCAGCAACGGCATTTTCAACTATTTCACTTTTGGCTTTATATAGTGTTCCAATAAATTCCTTTACATCAGCATCTTTAATAATCCATTTAATTTGCTCGTTTGAATAAGACGCGTTTAATATTTGATTAATTTCTTCGTTTGAAAGGTAGTTTATAAAAGGAGCTAGTTTTTCAATTGCATTATGAGTAATATAAAAGTTCTCTGAATTTATTAATTGTGTAATATAATCTATAAACTGCTCTCTTTCTGATGTACTAACAATCTCACCTGAATCGACTTCAATTATGTATTGCGTATTCTCAATTTCGATAAGAACATTTTGGTTGTCTTCAACATTATGCCAATACTCAATAATATTTTCTTTTGAAATAATCACATCAAGTTCTTCATTTACTCTTTCAATAAAGTAATCATCAAAAAACTGAGAAACACTTTTTTGTTTAAACTCTTTGTAGTTTTCTATAACTACAATATTATGATGTTTATTAAGAGCTTCTTTTAATCTCAAATCTTTCGCACAAACAAATACATTTTTATTAGGTATTTCTTGAAGATACTCTAACACTGAAAAGTAAATAAGGGCATCTTTAAATCCCTTGTCTGTATTTTCACCGCTTTCAAAAGGAGCTTGTTTATGGATTGCTAATTCTTTTATTTGAGGTAAGACATTATTATCCTTTAAGTCAATAATCTCAAAAGGTATGGATTCTTCATCCTGTAATTTTTGAATATAATTTTCAATTTCAAAGGATTTAGTATCTTCTTCGTTAACGCCTATGAGTTTATGAAAAGGATTATTCAAAAATTTATCTTTATTACTTTTTAAAGCACTTCTTTTTTGTCTTTTAATCTCCTGAACAACAACCTCTGGGATAACAACCTCTGCATCTTGTGTAAATTGTTCTAGCATTTCTCTGCTTCCGAGGAAGGTATTCACCCCTGTATTTCTAGCAATATTGGTATCAAAGATTACTTTTTCTTTCATACATTATTCTTTAAAATCATTAACTCTAATCTCTCCGTTCAATAACTTGGGTAATAAAGTGTCTCTTGTTTTAGAAAGATTAATGATAGCTTCATTATTTGCCGAGATTTTACTTGTTGTCGAATCTGCTAAATCAGAAAATTTTTTTATCAATTTAAAATCAGAGGGCAAAAATATCTGATATTCAGGGATTGCCTTTTTTGATAAGTGAAGAACTGTAGTTCCATTTGCATAACCTATACAATGTCCTTTAAAAGCTCTATTCTTCATTAGATAATAAAGGAATGAAGAAGTCATGTCTTTATGCTCAGATACAACTTTTACCAAATCCATTGTTATATACATTTTGTCAAAACCTGCATTATCAAAAATGAATGCTGGGTTTCCTAACACCTCTGCATCCTGTGTTAAATCAGTATGAGCAACAACTAAATCCCCTTTTTGTACTTCTTGTTCTGGTTTAGGGGTTCCTTTAAATGGCTTAAAACCTCTGGATTGAAAGTCTCCGTTTCTTCCAAAATTCTTAAGAGTTACTAATGCTTCATTGCTTTCATCAACTAGTTCCTTCCCTTTGTAAGAGTAGCCATTTACAGTCTTAACTAATTCATGCATTTTATAAACTCTCCAACCATCAGGCATTTTATCTCCAACTTGGAATTTTCCAAACCATTCTTTAAAAATAGTTTGAGCAGTCTGCTCTAAAGTGTTGTTTTGAGCCTGTAGATTTTCAATTTTATCATCTAAGGAGTTTATTATCTGCATTATAGATTCTTGCTCAGCTAAGGAAGGTAGGTTAATCATTAGTTTACGCACAGCCTCTTTGGTTATAGTTTTTGTAACTGAACCTAATGCAAAACTCTTTACATACTTTTCATTAGTCTTTAGGTAATAATAAACATATTTAGGGACTGCTTTTTCTTTATTAATTCTAAGTAAGAACAAATTCATAGCTAATGAAATAGGCTTTTCAATTTTTGGCGTATAATACACAGAACCTGCATTTGCTATTTTATTCATTATCAAATCATCTCTTTGAACTTTAGATTTTGAAAGAAAATTATAAGCCTCTTCTGTTATGTATTTATTATTATTTACAAAATCATTTTGCTCAAAATTTGTGGTTCTAATCATTAAAGCATATTCCTCAGAATCAAAAAGCTGAACATTCTCTTTTAGTTTCTTGTATGCTCCATTAGCATGATAGTCAGTAAGTAAAACCAATAATTCAGATAGGGCAACAGATTTCCAATTTAAATTATTCATAGTGTAATACCGATTTTATCTAATTGAGAAGTGATTTCCTTATTTAACTCTTCCTCTTTCTCCATTTGTTTTTTCAATGTAGATGTTAAGCTTTTAATTTTATCATTGAATGATATACCATCATCTTCTTCATCTGGCATTCCCACATATCTAACTGGTGTCAATATGTATGCATGTTTCTGCAATTCTTCTTGGGTTGTAGATTTGCAAAAACCTTTTATATCAGCATAGTTTTCATTTTTTCGCCAATTGTGGTAGGTTTCAGCAATTTTTTGAATATCTCCCCATCCATTTTCGTAAAAGTCTCCTTGCTTTTCTTCATCATCGGCATCTGACAACTTTCTGTGAACACGGTCTTCCATGTAACCCATTTCCGAAGCGTCAATAAATAAAACTTGTTTACTATGACTGTTCTTTTCTCTACGAAGTAACCATATACAAGCAGGAATGCCTGTATTATAGAATAACTGCTTAGGCAAAGCAACAATACATTCAACTAAATCATTTTCAACTAAGTTTCTTCTAATATCACTTTCTCCTGAAGCATTCGAGCTTAAAGAACCATTCGCTAAAACTGTTGCCATTACACCTCTTGGAGATAAATGATATAACATATGCTGAATCCATCCAAAATTAGCATTTCCATTTGGAGGAGTTCCATATTTCCATCGACCGTCATCCTGCAAAATATCAACACCCCATTCTTTTTGGTTAAAAGGTGGATTGGCCAAAATATAGTCGGCTTTTAGGTCAGGATGAGCATCTTTTAAGAAAGAACCTTCAGTGTTCCATGCGACAAATTTTGAGTTGATATTTCGAATAGCAAGGTTCATTTTAGAAAGTTTCCAAGTGGTTTGGTTACTTTCTTGTCCATACACAGTAATATCTTTAATGCTTCGTCCATGAGCAGTTACAAACTTTTCACTCATAACAAACATTCCTCCGCTACCACTTGCAGGGTCATAAACTCTACCTTTGTATGGCTCTATCATTTCCACCATTAGCTTTACTATAGCTTTTGGCGTATAGAACTGTCCTCCCTTTTTACCTTCCGCATTGGCAAATTCCCCTAAGAAATACTCGTAAACTCTCCCAAAGAGGTCTTTTGAGTTTTTATTCTCGACTTGCAACTCAGTATTTGAAATCAAATCAATGAGTTCACCCAAAGATGTTTTATCCAAGTTGGCTTTGCCATAAACCTGTGGAAGTACATTTTTAAGCTCTTTATTTTCCTTTTCTATGGCTTCCATTGCTTCATCAATGGATTGTCCAATCGTTGGCAGTTTTGCTTGAGAATGAATATGACTCCACCGGGCGCCTTTGGGTACAAAAAATACGTTTTCCGCTATGTATTCGTCTCTATCTTCTGGGTCACTCCATTCATCAGCTTCTAGTTTGTGGTATAACTCCGAGAAGGATTCTGAAATGTATTTAAGAAATACTAACCCTAAAACAACGTGTTTGTATTCCGCAGCGTCAATGTTCTTTCTGAGTTTATCGGCTGCTTTAAAAAGTTTCTGTTCGAAACTCCCATTATCTTTCTTTGCCATTTATATACTATATTTTTATAACTATTACACTTCAATAAAAGTGTCACAAGATAAGAAAATATAGTTTTTGAATATTATGTTGTCTGATATGAAAACACCTTAACTGATACCATATCTAGTATATGAGTGAATTGAAAAAGATATTTGAGGAGTTGTGATTTTGTATGCAAATAGTATGCAAATAAAAAAAGCGCCCGATGTGGAAGCCACCGAACGCCTTTATTTTCAACGTGGAGAATATCGGAATCGAACCGATGACCTTTTGACTGCCAGTCAAACGCTCTAGCCAACTGAGCTAATCCCCCAAAATGTATAAAGGGTATGAGTCAAAACTCTCTAGCCTCCCGATAGCTATCGGGATGAGCTAATCCCCCAAAAACATAAAAAAACAGTCTTTTCTGCTTTAGCGTTGCAAATATATATGTTTTTTCAATATCTCATGATTCATCATTAAAAAAGATCAATCAAAATTACATTTTGGTGTGTTTATTGTTGTCTTTTATATTAGGTTCTTATTTTGGTCGAGCATTAAAATTGTATGGTTCAATCTCGGTCAGCAAATGTTTACCTTAATCTAATCATGAAACAATAAAGTTGTTGGGTAAACAAATAAAAACTGATAGAAATAGGATGGAAATTGATTTTAAAATTCTATTTTTATGCACTCAAAATTTAGGGAATAGGGTAATGTGCCCTATATAACATGAATAAAACTATTATTTATAGCTATCTTTAGGCACCAAAACTTTGATCTATTATGGAAGTAAAAAAGTCGCCGAAGGCAGATCTTGAGAACAAGAAAAGTGTCTTTATGCAGATCGGTTTGGTGGTTGTTCTGGCAGTTGTTTTAATTGCTTTCGAATGGACAACAACCGATGTGGACGTCTCTCAATTTGAGATGGTTGAAGACCTTGAAGCCGAGGAGGAAATTATGCCTATTACAAGGCAAGAGGAAGTGAAACCACCACCACCACCACCACCACCAAAGGTTGCAGATGTATTGAACATCGTAGAGGATGATGTGGAGTTGGATGAGGAGTTGGACATCGAGGATACAGAAATGGAGGAAGATACAGAAGTTGATTTCTCTGATCTGGCAATGGACGAAGAGGAGGCTGAAGATGCACCCGTATTCTTTATTGTAGAAGAGATGCCTGAATTCCCGGGAGGTGAGGAAGCATTACGTAAGTTTATTGCTCAATCAGTTAAGTATCCTGTAATTGCTCAGGAGAATGGTATTCAGGGACGTGTTTATGTTTCTTTCGTTGTGAACACAAAAGGTGCTGTAACAGATGTTAAGATTGCACGTGGAGTGGATCCAAACTTGGATAAAGAAGCGATTCGCGTGGTTAACTCAATGCCAGCTTGGAAACCTGGTAAGCAAAGGGGTAAAGCAGTAAAAGTATCTTATACTGTACCTATTAACTTTGTATTGCAGTAGATTATTTTTAAGTCTATATAAAAAACCCTCGCTTTTGGCGAGGGTTTTTTGTTGCTTATAATTGAGTATATTTGTGGCCTTAAAACATTAGTGTTAATGATTGAAAATCTGTCGACTCAGCAGGAGTTAGAGAAGGTAGTGCTGGTTAGTGTAAAAACACCGGAGTTAACTGAGCAACAAGTTGAGGAATATCTGGATGAATTGGCGTTTTTGGCTGAAACAGCAGGTGCAGAACCTGTGAAACGTTTTACACAGAATCTTCCAATGCCTGATCCTAAAACATTTGTGGGAAGTGGAAAGCTTCAGGAGATAGTGGATTATATGAAAGTTCATGAGGTGAAGACAATTATCTTTGATGATGAATTAAGTCCTTCGCAGCTTCGTAACCTGGAGAATAATCTTAAAGTTTTGGTGCTTGATCGTACCAACCTGATATTGGATATTTTTGCACGGAGAGCCCGTACTGCCCACGCAAAAACGCAAGTTGAATTAGCTCAATATCAATATCTTTTACCCCGCTTAACACGTATGTGGACTCACCTTGAACGTCAGCGTGGAGGTATTGGTATGCGTGGTCCCGGAGAAAAGGAAATTGAAACAGACCGCCGTATTATTAGGGATAAGATTGCTAAACTAAAAGTTGATCTTAAAAAGATTGATCAGCAAATGTTCACTCAACGTCAGAACAGAGGTAAATTGGTTCGTGTTGCTTTAGTTGGTTATACAAATGTGGGTAAGAGTACCTTGATGAATGTGTTGAGTAAATCGGAAGTATTTGCTGAAAATAAATTATTTGCCACACTTGACACAACAGTTCGTAAGGTTGTGGTGGATAATATACCTTTTCTTTTGGCTGATACTGTAGGTTTTATCCGTAAGTTACCACATCATCTGGTCGAGTCGTTTAAGTCTACGTTGGATGAGGTGCGTGAGGCAGACGTATTAATGCACATTGTGGATGTTTCTCATCCGGGTTTTGAACAACAGATAGAAGTTGTAACTAAAACGCTGCATGAAATCGATGATAGAGAAAAACCAACTATTTTGGTTTTTAATAAGGTAGATGCTTATTCATATATTCCGAAAGACGAAGATGATCTTACGCCAAAAACAAGAGCTAATTTTACTCTTGATGAAATGAAGGAAACATGGATGGGACAACAGGATAACTGTATTTTTATTTCAGCTTTAAACAAGGTTAATTTTATTGAATTTAAAAAGGTACTTTACAATGCCGTTAAGGAAATTCATACGAAAAGATTTCCATTTAATGACTATCTGTATCAAACCTATGATGACGATAATAATGATGAATAACCAGTTATAAAGAAAGGACGTTTTTATCGTCCTTTTTTTGTTGTTATGCGTAACAATTCTGCCTCTAAACTGTAGAACATATCAATAAAATAACACCCGTATACGTCAAGTATGTTATCAATAGATAAGTTCAAGATTAAAATTCATCTGATATACAGAGGCTTCTTTTATCATTTCTTTTTTTGGTTGGTCTCTTTATCATTATTTGTTTTTATCTCAGGAGTTCAATCTATCTACATCAATTATTTTAACTTGCTGTTGAAAGATGATGTGTATGGGAATACAATACTTCTTAGTTTTCTATTAGCTCTATTATTTGCTACACTTGATGCCTTGTTCTCTGATAAAATAATGAGGCACTCTCCTATTCGTTTTTTGGTGTCATTACGGTTTTTATTGTATTTCTTACTTGGTTATATAATCATTTTCTTTTCTGAAAATAAAAATCTGAAATGGGCAGAATTTGTCAATTATAAGGACTTGATAAATAAAATACCTGAATTGTCAATGACTCATGTCCGGTTCCTGATTTGGTTTTATATTTCGTGTTTATTAAATAGTTTGTTGCGCGGAGTATTGCATAAAATTGGTATGGATAATTTTATGTATTGGATGCTGGGTATGTTAAATAAACCAAGGGCCGAAAAGCGGATTTTCATGTTTATCGATATGAAATCATCGGTGACCATTGCCGAGCAGTTGGGGCATAAAAACTTTAGTTTTCTGGTTCAGGATGTGTTTGGAGACCTGGCTATTGTTGAGAACTATCACGGAGAAATTTATCAGTATCTGGGAGATGGTGCAATTATTTCATGGGACTTAAAAAAGGGACTGAGAAAAAATAATTGCTTGAAGGCTTTTTATGCTTTTCAAAAGGTGATAAATAGAAAAAGTTTCTTCTATGATTTTAGATATGGCTTGGTGCCTGAGTTTAAAGCAGGAATTCATATTGGAGAAATAATGGTTCTTCAGGTTGGACGGTATAAGCGAGATATATCTTATAATGGTGATACTTTGAATACGACAGCACGTATTGAATCAATGTGTAACGTTTGTCGCGAAAATCTTCTGATATCAGGCGTTTTATATGAGTCATTAAAAGATAAAGAAGGCTTCAGCTTTAAAGAGATTGACGGCAAGAAGGTGAGTTTAAAAGGCAAACGTCAATCAGTTCAGATATATGGAGTAAAGCATAAGCAAAAGACAAAAAGGAAGAAATAAAAAGGCCTGACCTAAATCAGACCTTCAATATGCTTATTGTTTGAAATTACTTTATCAAACCTTCTTTAATCATATATTCTGCTATTTGAACAGCATTTAAAGCAGCTCCTTTTTTAATCTGGTCAGAAACACACCAGAATGCCAAACCGTTAGGATTAGCTAAATCAGCACGTACACGACCCACAAAGACTTCATCTTTACCAGCCAAAAATAATGGCATTGGGTATTCTTTGTTTGCAGGATCATCCATTAAAATTACTCCATCTGCTTTTCTAAAAGCCTCCTGAGCCTGTTCCGGAGCAATTGCATTTTCTGTTTCAAGCCAGATAGACTCTGAGTGTGCACGAAGAATTGGAACACGAACACAAGTTGCACTCACCCGAACATCGCTGTGCATAATCTTACGTGTTTCGTTAAACATCTTCATTTCCTCCTTGGTGTAGTTGTTATCAGTAAAAACATCAACCTGAGGAATCAGGTTCATTGCCAATTGGTATTGAAAAGCTGAAACTTCAATGTCTTTACCTTCAACAATTGCTTTAGTCTGATTCTCCAGCTCTGCCATACCACTTGCTCCGGCACCACTTGATGCCTGATAAGTTGAAACATGCACTTGTTTGATATGCGATATTTCATTGATCGGCTTAAGAGCAACTACCATTTGAATAGTTGTACAATTGGGATTGGCAATAATATTGCGAGGAGCATTCTTGCAATCCTCAGCATTTACTTCCGGAACCACCAAAGGTACATCATCATCCATACGGAAAGCACTTGAGTTATCAATCATGATAGCTCCATGCTTCGTAATCGTTTCAGCAAATTCCTTTGACGTTCCTCCACCAGCAGACGTCAGGGCAATATCAATATCTTTAAAGTCATCGTTGTGTTTCAGCTCTTTGACAGTAAGGGTCTTTCCCTTGAAAGTGTAGGTTTTACCTGCACTTCGTGAAGATCCAAAGAGAACCAACTCATCTAATGGAAAATTTCTTTCTTCCAATACTTTTAAAAATTCTTGTCCTACTGCGCCACTGGCACCAACGATTGCAACTTTCATTGTTGTAAAATTTTAATTATATTTAATTGGGTGAGCATCAGCTTTATTTTAAGTGTGTTGTTGGTGGTTGCTTCTTGCTTACCTAATAATGCAAAAATAGGAATATTTGTTTTAAACCGTCACCCTATGAAACCCTTTTTCTTGCTTTTTATCGTTTGGCCATCAGTTCTATGCGCACAATTAAACGAAACGTTTTCCGATGGTGAAATCTTTAACAATCCACAATGGTTTGGTCAAGTTGATAGCTTTATTGTCAATTCTGATTATCAGCTGCAGTTGAATGCAACAGCCGCTGGGTCCTCTTTTCTTTTTACAAGTTCTGATGTTATAGAACAGGCAAACTGGAGTTTTAAAGTTAAATACGAGTTTAGTCCTTCTGGTTCAAATTATGCAAGAGTTTTTCTGGCAATGGATAATTCCGATCCATCAAATATCACCAATGCCATATTTTGTGATATTGGAAAAAATAGCGATCGTCTTGAATTAGGAGTCATTACAAATGGAGAAGAAAGAATAATAATTCAAGGTGAGGATGGAATACTAAGCCCGAGTTCTAATGAATTGATTATTCGTGTTACAAGGGAGGGAAATACCTGGACTTTAGAATATGATTCAGGATTAGGTTTTATGAAGGTTGGTGAAATGGATAGAATCATTGAAATGCAATCTTCATGGTTTGGAATACTTTGCAATTATACTGTTACAAGGGCACAGAAATTCTTTTTTGATGATATTAATGTCGACGGTGAACCTTATACAGATGTGCATCCGCCAAAAGTAATCGATTATGAGGTGGTTAATGGAGGATTGATTCGTATTGTTTTTAATGAGGATCTTAATATTAATTCTTTTAATGCAGGTAGTTTTTATTTGACAAAGTTAGAAAGAAGTGCATCAGTATTATTATACAATGAAGCATCCAAAATGGTAGAGTTGTATTTTAATCCGGGTTTGGAAGATGTCGAAGATGACATTTTGGTCTTGTCTCATTTGGAAGATCTAGCGGGTAATGTTATGGCCACAGAACTTATTGTCAGTTATCATAGGGTGAGGATAAATGATGTTCAATTGTTAACCACAGATTTAATGCAGTTTGAATTTTCAAAAGCAATTAATGCTGATAGCTGGATACAGGCCAATCTTTTGTTGGATAACCAAAAGCTGGAAGATTTTGAAGTGTCTGTTTCAGTAGAAGGTGTGATTCATCAATTAAAACTAGTTGCTGCATTGGAAGAAGGTAGAAAATATCAGTTGAAATTAAATGGTTTAAAAGATATTACAGGGGATACTCTAAAAAGCTTTCAACAAGATATTTGGTATTATCATCCTGCCCGGTTTGATATAGTGATTAATGAAGTAATGGTTGATCCTTCACCAACAGTTGCTCTTCCCGAGAATGAATATATTGAGTTGTATAACCGTTCTGAATTTGATTTGTCATTAAAAGATTGGAAAGTAATGGTTAATGATAAATCTTTTGACTTACCCGATAGTCTTATTAAAGCAGGTACATATGTATTACTCGTACCTTCCGGTTCATTGGATTTTTGGCAAGGCTCATTAGTTGGGGTAGATAAGTGGCAAACATTAAACAATTCAGGATTTGATTTAGTGGTAAAAAATGAGCAATCAGAAGTTATTGATGCTTTTAAATACAATCCGACTCAAATATATGGTGAGGGATTTAAAGAAGAAGGAGGTTGGTCGGTTGAACGCTTGGATGTAAATAATATGTCGGGTAAGCCTGATAATTGGAAATGGAGTGTTGATTATACTGGCGGGACTCCATTAAATGAAAATTCTGTAATGGTTGATAATCCTGATTTTGAACCGCCATGGTTTGTTTATAGTGAATTTTTTAACGATTCAACTCTTAGAATTCATTTTAGTGAAGTAATGAATTTACTTAATAATGAATGGAGTTTTGAAATCTTCCCTGTATTGGAAGATTTTAATTCATCTATTGATTCCGTCTTTTTATCATATGTTGATATTACAATAAATCCCCAATTGGAAATCAATAAAGTATATTCAATTGGATTTAATAAGACTAACGATTGGGCAGGGAATGATTTTTCAATTGAATTTCCAATACGTTTTGCTAAACCTGATTCTTTGGTTTCTGGTGATATCATAATTAATGAAGTATTATTTAATCCCAGTCCTGATGGCGTGGATTTTATTGAGTTGGTGAATCGTTCAAACAAAGTTATTAATCTTAACGATGTATATCTTGGTGATTGGGATGAAGATAAAACGATTAATAAATTATATCCGATAACTGACAGAAACAGAATGATTTTTCCTGATGATTATCTTTTATTAAGTCAAGATAGCTTGATTGTGCTAAATCTATATCGTTCTGAAAATCATTCAACCTTTCTAAATACGAAACTTCCTTCATTACCGGATGACGAAGGTGTTGTGATAATATGTAATCAGTCTGGTAATATCATAGATTATCTGGAATATAAAGATGATATGCATTTTGATTTGATTCGGGATCCGGAAGGTGTTTCTTTAGAGAGATTGGCTATTGATCAACCAACCAATGATCATCAAAATTGGCATTCTGCAGCATCAGATGTATTAGCAACACCAGGTTATTCGAATTCTCAAACCATAAAAATGCATTTTGACGACAAATCAATTTATCTGGATTACGATGTTTTTACACCCAATAATGATGGACGGAATGATCAGTTAATCATCCGGTATAATAATACTGAGACAGATGTAACTATTAATATCAGGATTTTTGATAGTACGGGACGTGAAGTTAGATACCTTGCAAACAATGTGCTGCTACACGCAAAGGGTTATTTTTTATGGGATGGACTTGATGATGCAAATGAGTGTTTAAAGCCAGGTATTTACATTGTTTATTGCCAGTGTTTATACCCCAATGGTATGGTTAAAAACGATAAATTAGTTTGTGTAATTGGAGTCGAAAGTTCTAATTAATAAGTACATGATTACCGAATATTTAATCAAAAAATTCAATTGTTTGATGTAAGAATTTAAGTAGTTTAAAAGCTTAAATACTGTTAAGTGTCATGTATTCAGCTGTATGTAGCTTTATTAATAAATGTGTGATTAAAACACAAAGAACTATATTTGCTTCTGTTAATCTTAATCAAGAATAACACTCCGGCGCAATAATCTGTGAATATTTTATGGAATGAAAAAAGTCATATTACAAAATATGATTGTAGAAAGCACACACACATTTTTTTGTTATGAAATTAAGAAATTTATCTATTAGAACTCGTTTGGCATTAGCAGGTTCGGTGTTACTGTTTTTTGTTGCTTTAGTTGGTTTAATTAATCATTTTTCATTAAAGCAAACCAATGAAATAGTAAGTGAGGTTGGTGAGTTAAAATTAGTCGAGAAAAATCTACAGAGCATTCGATTAAAAGTAATGTATTATATAAAGTTTAATGATTCTCAAATTGCAGAAGAGTGTTCATTATTACTTCAAGGGGCAATGGATGAAGTTACCAATTTGCTAACTAATAATGAGGATGAGAAAGATGAATTAGGTGATTTAAGACTTAATGTTGAAGATTACAAAGAAGGTTTTAGTAATTTTTCTCAACTCGAAAATCAAAAAGAAAATACACGGTTAAAATGGTCAGAGGAAGGAGTGAAACTCGGAGAATTATTAACCAGTAATGGTAGCTTAAATAATTTAGGAAGTCTATCTATACAATTATTAAATGCTCATAGTCAGTTACGAATATATGCATGGCAGTTTCTTGCAAATGAATCAGATAGTACGGGTGAATTAAATATCGATGCTGTCAATCAGATTGAGAACGGCATTCAAAAATGTAATCAGGTTGTTGAAAGGGCCATTAAACAATATAGTGGAAATTCGAATACTGCATTATCACTTAATAAGTTAAAAGAGGGCTACCGTAAATACCAGTTATCATTTATAGAATATAAAGAAGCATTGTTAGAGCAGAAAAAAGAGATGAAAACAATGCAGGCGCGCGGTGCCAAAGTTGCAGAATTAATTGATAATCTTGTTAACAGCCATATTGAGGAGCAGGAATTGGTAATGGAAACATCTGAAGCAAGATCGTTAATCGTGCTAATTTTGGCAATTATCCTTGGTGCCTTTGTATCACGATACTCATCTATTAGTATTACACGACCTCTAAATGAAAGCCTAAATCTTGCCAATTATCTGTCAGAAGGAGAATTGTATCACGATGTAAATACAAAGGGTAAGGATGAGCTTGCTAAGCTTAATGGAGCCATGTTAACAATGAATAATAAACTACGTGAGGTGGTGGGCGAGATAAAAGGCGGTTCTGAGCAACTGTCTGTTGCAAGCGAACAGGTTAATACTGCATCACAGGAATTATCTCAGGGCTCTAGTGAGCAAGCTGCATCGTTGGAAGAAGTTTCAACTACCATGGAAGAAATGTTGGCTAATATTCAGCAAAGTAATAACAATGCAAAAGTAAGTGCTGAAAAATCTGAATTAGCTTATAGCAGTCTTGTTGATGCAGAAGAGAAATCAAAAACAGCAATGGAAGCCAATAAAATAATTGCCAATAAAGTTGCCGTTATTAATGAGATAGCAATGCAAACAAATATATTGGCGCTTAATGCTGCGGTTGTAGCTGCCAGAGCAGGAGACCAAGGACGTGGATTTAATGTAGTTGCCAGTGAAGTTCGTAAGCTAGCCGAAAGAAGTCAGCAGGCTGCTGTTGAAATTATTAAGTTGGTTGAAAGTAGTAGAGAATCTTCAGTTTTGGCAAGTGAGAAATTAAGCAGTGTATTACCCGTAATTGAAGAGTCGAATTCTTTGATGAAAGAAGTTGCTGCAGCTGCTATGGAGCAGCGTGAAGGTGCCAGCCAGATTAATAATGCTTTGCATCAATTGAATATTGTTACCCAACAAAATGCTGCGGGAAGTGAAGAATTAGCGGGAAGTGCTGAAGAGTTGAGTTCTCAGTCGTTACAATTAAAGAACTTAATTGATTTCTTTAAAGTTGAGAAATCTGAATCTGAAAGACCTGTTGCTTTTAATGTTGAAAATAAAAACACCAATCAAAAGAATAATAGGGTACAAAGGGTTACAGAAACAGTTGTAGAAGAAGAATACGAACCATACACGGTTTAAATAACCAAACAACAATATATCAAGAGGCTGTCCTTTCTTTATTTGGACAGCCTTTTGTTTTTAGTTTTTAACCAAAGTTCCAATATTTTCTCCCTTCAGAACCTTAATCAGGTTACCTTTGGTATCCATATCAAAAACAACAATGGCAAGGTTGTTTTCTTTGCACATTGTGGTGGCTGTTAAATCCATTATTTTCAGTCCACGATTATAGATTTCATCGAAAGTAATTTCATCAAATTTAGTGGCATTGGGATCTTTTTCCGGGTCAGCAGTGTAAATTCCATCAACTCGGGTGCCTTTTAACATTACATCGGCTTCAATTTCGATACCTCGAAGAGAGGATCCTGTGTCGGTAGTAAAATATGGATTACCGGTACCACCAACCAAAATAACCACCTCACCGTTCTCAAGTGCTGCAACGGCCTTTGGTTTATCGTAATATTCGCCAACCGGTTCCATACGAATGGCAGATAAAAGTCTTGCCTTAACACCCATTGCAATCAATGCTGACTGAAGAGCCAGCCCGTTAATTGCTGTTGCCAGCATACCCATTTGGTCGCCTTTATAACGATCAAAACCTTTGGAAGCCCCAGCTAATCCACGAAAGATATTTCCGCCACCAATTACGATGCCAACTTGCACACCCATATCGGTTGCTTCTTTAATTTGTTTAGCATAGTCGTTTAAACGCTCCGGATCAATTCCGTAACCTTGTTCGCCCATTAGGGATTCGCCACTGAGTTTAAGGAGGATTCTTTTGTATTTCATTTTTTAATAGTATCAAGTATCTAGACAAATGTATCAAGATAAAAATTTGATTACAAATGGAATTATTTTCTCGATCTAGCAGATATGAAACAGTTATTTGGTATAGTCATTGTTGAAGTTGTAGGTCAAGTGTTTATGTGAATTCAACCTTTATTTCTTCAAAAGCTTGCTTGTAGTATGTACTTGTGCCTAATAATTCCTCATGTGATCCTCTATTCGTGATAGTGTTATTTTCGATTATTATAATATTGTCAGAGTGTCTGGCTAATTGTGGACGATGCGTAACAAATAATATTATCATGTCTTGTTTGAGATTATTCAATAAATCGATAACAAATTGTTCAGCTTTCCGACCCATAGCTGCTGTTGCTTCATCCAATAATAGTACCTTTGGTTTGGAATAAAGGGCTCGGGCCAATGCAATTAATTGCCGCTGTCCACCTGATATATTTGTTGCGTTCTCATTAATAATGGTTGCATAGCCCTGTTGTAGATCATTAAAGAATTTATCAAATCCATGGTTATTACAGAAATGCTCCATCTGTTTATAATCTGGAGTTTCAGATAAAGTAATGTTTTCGAATAGCGTATTATTGAATAGCTTCACATGTTGTTCAACAACTGCGACATGTTTCCGCCAATGATTCGTTTTAAAACAGTTCCAATCTTCTCCGTTAACTAAAATATCTCCTGATTCAATTTTATGAAAGCGTTGAAGAATAGAAAGTAAGGTACTTTTACCACAACCAATTTCTCCCAAAAGACTAGTAAACTGTCCCTTTTTTAGCTTTAAGTCAATATTTTTTAGTAATAATGATTTACCAGGAAAACGAAAGTTAAGTTTATCAATACTAATTTTTTGTATGCTTATAGGATTATTTGCGATTTCTAAATCATCTTTTAGGTATTCAGGTTCTGTGTTTGCATACTCATACATACGTTCAAAAGCGATACGTGCTTCCTGTAGTTGTATATTGGCTAACGCAATTCTTATAACGGCGGCAGTCATACTTCCGCATAAACTGATAATGGCCATTAATTGTCCTACTAAAAGCTGTGTGCTTAATACCAAATGTGCCGCCCAAGCTATAACACCAACCATTAGTAAAGTGTTAATTGCTTCAACCCACCAGTTAAGTTTAGCACTTAATACTCCTAATTGATAAACACCTTCCATAAAAATTCGATAGATTGCATTTACCGACCTTCCTAATAGGCTTTCAAGGTTATTGGTTTTGATGGTGTCAATGTTATTAAATGTATCGATATATTTGCTTTCAGTTACAGCATAACTTTTCATAACAGCTTGTTGCCCTCTGATTACGTTTCTGTTAAATCGCCACGCAATTAAACCAAAAAGAGGAATGGTCAATAAACTAATAAAACCGGTAGAGGTTGAATATACAAAGATGTATGAAATCGAAGCAATTGCAACTAATATATCTATCAATAATTCACTACTTAAATAAATTACCACGCGCTGAATTCGGCGAGCATCGTTTAATCGTGCCACCATATCGCCAGTTGAGATGCTGTTAAAAAAGCTTTTAGGCAAGTACAGTAATTTGCCAAAAAAAGATGTTACCAAACGTGTATTCATATCACGCCCTTGTCGTTGTAGAAAAATATTACGGATGTAACCGATTGTTGCATGCGCAATTAGAATTAAGCCAAAAACAATTAAGCCAAAAATAAGACTACGGATATCTTTAGCTGGCAGAATCACATCAATCAGCTTTTGTGAAAAGATTGCGGTTGCCAAACCTAATATTGAGATTCCAATCCCTAAAAATGCAGCAATTGCCAATATGGGATAATCGTCTTTAAGTAGTTGTAAAAACCAGGTTCGTTGATGGATTTTGTTCTTTTTCTTAGTGATAAATCCTTCACCTGGCTTCATTTTTAATAATGCACCACTTTTCCATATTTCTTGTAACTCAATTTGAGAATATTCAAGTATACCCAGGCTAGGATCACCGATTATAAACTTATTATTGACATAGGTATAACAGACAACAA
The DNA here is from genome assembly GCF_050589785.1 of Carboxylicivirga caseinilyticus. NCBI lineage: Bacteria > Pseudomonadati > Bacteroidota > Bacteroidia > Marinilabiliales > Marinilabiliaceae > Carboxylicivirga > Carboxylicivirga caseinilyticus. Next base: position 21,526 of record NZ_JBNGOX010000048.1, read on the forward strand.
AATGCTGACGATTATTGTCCATAATAACATGTAAGATAACCGGTACTGTTTGCTCTTTTAATGCTGACATATCAGCATTAAAACCTTTGACTTCAAAATTTAGCTTTTGAGCTGACTGGTATAAACCAAGTAGCGAGGTGCCATTCAAAGTGGTTCCACTACTTTCTCGTAGTTTTTCTTGTGAGATATCACCACCATAATATTTGACAATGGAGGATAAACAGGCTAGACCACAATAATACTGACTATGCTGTTTTGTAAATGTACGTTTTATATGTTTGAAGTTGGGCTGCATTCGGGTTGGTTTAATTTATTAATGTAATGAAGATAAAATTGCTTCAGGTTTGGTTTCGCCCAGATATTTATTCTGCAGTTGCCGATTTCGATCGTAGATAAAAACTGATGGGAATATTGAGGTTCCGAAAAATTTATAAAACGCATCATTTTTATCCATCAATATGTCTATTGCTTCTAAATCCCATAACTGATATTGTTTTACAAATTGATTAAGCCTGGAGAGGGAGTCATCATTTGTAATCATAATTATTTGAGTATTGACAAATGCTTCTTTATTTAAACGTAATGCCTGTGCCTCGTACTGACAATGCTCACATTCAGGATGAAAGTATATGACTACCATCGGCAAACCGTTATAATCGTGTAAACATACATCCTCATTATTAAGATTAGTAAACTGTCCGTTAGGTAAGATCTGTATATGGGTTTCAATTTCTTTCTTAGCCATATAGCTAGCTGTTATCTGAAAAACTCCATAACTTATTACTAATATTAGGAAGAGGAATATAATTCGTTTAATAATGTACTTCATACTATGCCATATTTAAACTAACAAACATGACTAATAGTACCCAAATTATAAGTCCACTACCGTATGATGATACTACCAATTGTAGCGATTTACCATATTTTATTGGCTGCAGATGTTTTGATTCTTTAATCGCAATTACTAACAATGAAGCCAAAACTAAAAAGTAAACTAATTCAAATACATTGAGCAGGCTTAAGGGATAAATAAATACAGGATCTACAGTATTGTATTCAAATAAGGACATGATTGAAAGTGGGGTGTATTGTAAATCCTGGAGATTGGAAACATTTTTAAAAAGTACCAGTTTAGCAAGTTTCACTACTCCCGATATGATATAAATAAAATCGGCAATAAGGGCTACTTTAAAATGTTTGCTAAAGTCAATTTTTATTTCAGAAAAATAGGTGCCAATGTAAAGGAATATTGAAGTGAAGAATATCCTAAATAGAAGCAAGAGTGGAATTAATAAAAAACTAATCCAACCATACTTTTTATTCATTAAAAAAATTGATTCAATTCTTCCTGAAGATAACTGTTCTGAAAATGTATTGAAGTAAATCTGTTCATTAATTAATAAATAGTCAGTAGCCAGCTTTAGAGTAAATGTGAATAGGACAATAATAGAATAAATTATCCAAGAATTTAAGCTCCAAAATTCTTGAATGATCCTGTTATTACTCATTTTTGTAAAATCATTGATTCATAAATAATCTCTATTGGAATCTATAACTCTTTAGGCTGTATGTTTTTTCTATTCTTATATAGAAGTACAGTGCCTAAAATAATATTTAAAGAAATAACAGATATGATGACGGTTATTTGTGAATTAACAAAGAAAGCTATAAAAGATGAACCAATTAATGTGCAAGAAAATAATATAATAAGATCTGATTTAAATTTTTTTATATTAATAATCGTCATTTTTTCTCTAATGGCAGCACCTATTATCCATCCTATTGTACAACCAATCCATGCCATTGTTATTGATATATATGTTTTATTCCCATGAAGATAAGCCCCTATGAATAATGTTAAAAATATCAATAATAAGAAAATGGATTTTTGAATAAATTTAGTTTTCATGTCTTCAATTTTTTATTATTCACTTTCTCTTAATTTTATAAAATTCAAGAGAAATAATAAGTAATATTGCTAATTGTTGATACCATAATAATTAACGCGTAAGAAATGTTGATAACTTAATCGAGATATTGATTAATAATACCTCGATTAAGTTATTAGTTTTCATGCATCTTTGCATACATAGGCTGTTAAACCACTCCATGCAAAACCAACAACAGCAGCACCTATACCTCCTGTAGCTACTCCAGCCATAGCTGACCAGAAAATACCAACTGCTGCCATACCTAAATTACATGAATAATAACTTTCTCCACCATTCAGGTTTTCCATCTGTTCAAAATTTAGTTCTTTCATGATTAAAAGTATTTAGTTAATATTGTAATGACAGGATAAATTAACTACATACTTACTATAGTTTCAATTATTAGGAATGAAAAAAACGTGAGCGTTAAGGAATTGATATTGAGTGTAATGTATTGTACTCTGAGTGTATTGTAAAGTGTAGTTGAGGGGAATTTATATCATAGATAATACTTATTTACTCATTTAAGGGCACAAAAAAAGGGGCTCGAAAGCCCCCTTTTATATATGCGAATTTATTTCTTAAGCGTCTAATGAAAAACGTTTGAAATCAACTGCAGTCAAGCCTTTACTTGCTCCATCAAGATATTGCTTGATAGAAAGCTTGTTGTCTTTTACAAAAGCCTGGTTTAACAAAGTGCTTTCTTTGAAGAACTTTTGTAAACGACCCATTGCAATTTTTTCCAACATAGCTTCTGGCTTACCTTCATTACGAGCCATTTCCTTACCGATTTCCAATTCTTTTTCTTTTACCTCAGCAGGAACGCTGTTTTCATCCAATGCAACTGGAGCCATAGCAGCAGCTTGCATTGCAACGTCTTTACCTACCTGTATATCGAAACCAGCCTGATTAAAACCAACCAATGTAGCTAATTTATTACCAGGGTGGATGTAAGCAACTACAGATTCAGCAGAAACAGTGTCAAAAGCTGAAAGATCAATTTTTTCACCAATTACACCAGTTTGCTCAGTAATTAGCTCCTGAACAGGACGACCGTCTAAGTCTATAGCTTTAACAGCTTCGATGTCGTTAGCACCAGCAGCAATAGCAGCATCAAGGATTGAAGTAGCAAATGCAACAAAACTCTCGTTTTTAGCAACGAAGTCAGTTTCACAGTTCAATACAATGATTGCACCATTTTTACCATCTTCAGTTACTTTAGATAATACAACTCCTTCAGTTGCGTCTCTGTCGGCACGTTTGCTAGCAATAGCCTGACCTTTTTTACGGATGATTTCAACAGCTTTATCGAAATCTCCTTCGGCTTCAGTTAAAGCTTTTTTACAATCCATCATACCGGCTCCGGTAGCCTTTCTTAGTTTGCTTACGTCAGCAGCAGTGATAGCCATGATATTTTCTTTTTAAAAAGTTAAAAATCAAATTACTCTTTAGTAGTTCCTTCTTCTTCAGAAGCTTCTTCAACTACTTCATCTTCTTTTTTAGCTTTAGCCTTTGCAGGTTCAGCTTTTTTGCTGCGAGCAGCTCTTTTTTCTTTAGGACCATCGCTATCTTTCTCAGCCTTACGCTCATTCAATCCTTCCTGCATAGCTTTTACCATTACATCGGTAATCAATTCGATAGACTTTGTAGCATCGTCGTTAGCTGGGATAACAAAGTCAATGTTTGATGGATCCGAGTTGGTATCAACAATTCCGAAAACAGGGATGTTCAAGCGAATAGCTTCTTTTACTGCAATGTGTTCTTTCATTACATCGATAACGAACATAGCAGCTGGAAGACGAGTCAAATCAGCGATTGAACCTAAAGTTTTTTCCAACTTGGCACGCTGACGGGTAATTTGAAGTCTTTCACGTTTTGATAAGTTTTTCCATGACTGATCAACCATCAACTTATCAATAGAAGTCATTTTTTTCACTGCTTTACGGATAGTGGGGAAGTTGGTTAACATACCACCTGGCCATCTTTCAACCACATAAGGCATGTTTACACTTCCAACTTTATCAGCAATGATTTCTTTCGCTTGTTTCTTTGTTGCTACGAATAACACTTTCCGACCTGATTTTGCAATCTGTTTAAGTGCATCGGCAGCTTCATCGATTTTAACAGCTGTTTTGTGTAAGTCAAGAATGTGAATTCCATTACGCTCCATGAAAATGTAAGGAGCCATGGCTGGGTTCCACTTTCTCTTAAGGTGACCGAAGTGTACTCCGGCATTCAATAATTCCTCGAAATTAACTCTAGGCATTTTAATTTTTTTAAAGTTGTTTACTTTCTGTTTAAATCAATCCTTAAGTAGTTCCTCCAAAAAATGAGTAGTCTTAAAGATTTAGATACTAAACACACCTGATAAATATTAACGTTTAGAGAACTGGAATCTCTTACGTGCTTTTGGTTGACCTGGTTTCTTACGCTCAACAACACGAGAGTCGCGAGTCATGAAACCTTCAGCTTTCAAAGCAGGTTTATTTTCTGCGTCAATTTTCACAAGTGCGCGGGCAATAGCTAAACGCACTGCTTCCGCCTGACCTTTTACACCACCACCATAAAGGTTAATTTTGATGTCGTAGTTATCAGCAACACCGATAACATTCAAAGGTTGTTTTACAATGTATTGTAATGTAGCAGCTGGGAAGTAGTTAGACAAGTCACGCTTGTTAATGGTGATTTGACCTTTTCCTTCGCTCATGTAAATACGAGCAACTGCCTCTTTTCTTCTACCAATAGCATTAATCACTTCCATATTGCTTATTTAAGAGTGTTAATATCGATTACTTTAGGCTGCTGAGCTTCTTGCTTGTGCTCGTTGCCAGCATATACATACAGATTTCTGAAACACTGACGTCCAAGACGGTTTTTAGGAAGCATACCTTTAACCGCTCTTTCAACCAATCTTTCTGGTTTTTTAGCGAACAATTCCGCTGGAGTAACGTCTGTACGTCCACCTGGGTAACCACTGTGGTAATAGAAAAGGCGCTGGGTCCATTTGTTACCAGTCAATTTTACTTTGTCTGCATTTAAGATAATCACGTTATCTCCGCAGTCCATATGAGGAGTATAATTAGGCTTATACTTACCTCTTAATAATTTAGCCACTTTTGTAGCCAAACGACCAACCACCATATCAGTTGCATCAACAACTACCCACTCTTTGTTGATAGTAGCTTTAGTGGCTGAAAGCGTTTTGAAACTTAACGTATCCATTTCTTAACTTTATTATTTATAACAAATTGCAAAAGCGAAAGATTCCCCTAACCAACTCCGGATCCCACCCCGAAATCAGTAAAAAGAATAAATCAACTTTTCAGATCGGATAATAATCGGCCGCAAAAGTACTCTAATTATTTGTTATTTACTAATGTTATAATAAAAAAAATAGAGAAGATTTTGTTCGTTCATGAAAAAAGCGCCATCTTGTTTGGCCAAATTTTTATTTGATATGGAAAAGACGAAGTGGATGACTGAGGCAATTGAGCTTTCAAAAAATAATGTAAATAATGGGGGAGGCCCTTTTGGAGCTGTGATTGTAAGAAATAATGTCATTGTAGGGAGAGGCGTGAACAGGGTAACAGTAAATTGTGATCCTACTGCTCATGCAGAAGTTACTGCTATCAGAGAAGCTTCAAAAAATTTAGGCACCTTTGATTTGTCAGATTGTGAAATATATACTTCCTGTGAACCTTGTCCAATGTGCCTCGGAGCCATTTACTGGGCTCGCTTGAAGACTATCTATTATGGAAACACCAAGGTTGATGCTGCCAAGATTGGATTTGATGACCAGTTTATTTATGATGAGATTGACAGACCAATTAATGAAAGAAGTATTCCAACCAAGCAGATTTTGCCTGAAAAAGCCATCGAAGCTTTTAAGCTATGGGATGAAAAGGATGATAAAATTGAATATTAAAGTAGTCGGTTTGTTTTTAGTCAGTAGTCAAAAGTTGATAATTTTATTAATCCATTCATATTGAATCTTTTTTTAGTGTTTTATATGAAGTTAGATCAATCTTATTTTAGAAAAGATGTGTTGGAGGTAGCTCCTGATTTAATTGGAAAGGTTTTGGTACGTGTTTTTGATGATGGGACAACTGAAAAATGGCAAATCACCGAAACTGAAGCCTATAGGGGAGAGGAGGATGAAGCTTGTCATGCACGAAAAGGAAGAACTCCAAGAACAGAAGTGATGTATGCTGAAGGAGGTGCAGTTTATGTTTATTTAATTTACGGTATGTATTGGTTGTTAAATATCGTAACAGGTACTAAAGATGATCCGCAAGCTGTGTTAATTCGAGGTTTGAAAAATATTGATGGTCCTGGCAGAGTTGGTAAGGCTCTCCAACTTGATAAATCATTTTATGGTGAGAATATTATTACATCAACCAGAATGTGGATAGAAAACGGTTCAGAGAAGTTACAGCATAGTACTTCACCAAGGATTGGGATTGATTATGCACCGGATGAATGGAGGTTAAAACCATGGAGATACACGATTGCTGATTAGTCGATGTATCAATGTGTCAATTAATTTATTAGACAATGTTTAATTGTCGAGCTGCTGAGTTGTTGAATGGGATATGATACAACTAAACAACTCTACAAATCAACAGTTCAACTTTGTAATTGAAAATCGTCACATTGACACATCGAATAATTGATCAATTAATCGTTCTTCCAAAAGGGGTTAAGGCTACTCCGGCCAATTTAAAATGCTGACGGGCAAATGGTATTCCAATGATGGTAATGGCCAGTATTATTCCCCAAAAAACATGGGTTAGGGCAATGATGAAACCTCCGAATATTAACCAGATCACATTCATTATGGTATTTAAGCAGCCCGAAGCCTGAGGGTTATAACCTACTTTTGTGCCAAAAGGCCAAAGGGCAAGTATTCCCAATTTCATGGTTTGTAATCCAAATGGTATTCCAATAATAGTAAACATCATTACCAAACTACTGATAAAGTATTCGATGGCAATCATAAAACCACCAAAAAGAAGCCAGATAATATTTCCTAAGAATGACATTTTATTTTTTTTAGTAATGGAACGGCTCTTTATTTGCATTTATACAAATAGAGAACCGTTCCCTGTAATTATTTATAGTCATCAAGTTTTTCGGCCATTTCTTTTACATCTTCCACTTTAAAGTCACCGAAGAAAGAAAGTAATACGCCATTGGTTTCGCCTTGAAACAGAAGATGACATTCTTTGATTTTTCTGCCTGATCCGTTTACACGAATGTCAACGGTGCCGTTTTTATTGTCAATTTCGTACTCTTCTGCATCAATAACTCTGAATTTATTGAGTGGTAAATAGCGTAATGCTTCTCCTCTGAAATCTATACTTTCACCTGTTTCAGGTGCTTTGTAGATAACTACTTTTACTTCGTGTAAGTCACCTGTTACCTTGTTTTCTTTATCTCCTTTATCATTGTCAAAGTTCATGTTAACCGCGTCAAGCATCTCCTTCGAAAAAGAAAGCATGGTGATACCTTTTTGCAAAGCCAGTTTTTCAAATAAGCGGTCAGAAGGTCGGCTTTGCGCATTTACCGATAAATTGATAGTCAGTAAGGCAACTATTATAAATGATATTGTTTTCATCTTTTTTGATTTAAGTGTAGGTGTTAATAATTATTTGAATCGTCGTTGTAATTAATTAGTCTGTCGAGGTAGGGGCTGACTTCCAGTTTTTTGTTGTGAGGTATTTCAATATTTACAACTACTTCCTGCTTGCGTGCCAGAGCCTCGTCTCCCAGCATATAAGTGCGATCTAAATAAATGATTGAATCATTCTGAGCCCAATAGTATTCAGTTGAATTTGCATTGAATTCAGCCTCTTCTTCATTTATGCCTCTTGCTTTTTTGGTTATGGTAATCTCAAATTTATCACCTCTGGTAAGATTTATTCTTGGATCGCCTTCGATGATCAGCTTGCCATCCAATGAAGATAATTCAAGATTATTAATTTCAAGCAGATATTCTTTATTACCAAATGGTTTACTGTCGTTACCAACTTTCAGGTAAATTGCTTCAGCAGAAGTATCCATCAATTGATGAGTTTCGGACATGGTGCCTTCATCTTCAAATCCTTTTACCACCCTTAAAGCTGTAAAGAATAATAATACAAGGCCTGCAAGCCATAATCCAAGGGCGGTCATGCCAATAATCTTACCATTTGATTTAAACTGAAAGATCAATTTTAATCCCAGGTAAAGAATGATTAAAAATGGAATCCCGATTAATAAACCGGCAGCAATGTTAAACAGGGTAAGGTCGAGGTGCGATAAAAAATAGTCTGGAACATTGGTGATGTAAAAATTGCCTACTGAACTTGCCAAACCTGGCATTGAATCTTTTAGTACCAAAACTCCGGTTAATACCATTATGCTTAAAACGCTCCATAAAACGATCGCAATGCCCAGTATGGTGCCTAAAACCCGCAGAACAGCATTTAAACCATTTGCCATGGCATCTCCCGTTTTATTCATGCGATTTTGCATGTTTCTGTAATTTTGCGACTTGGTATATGTTTTAAACTTGTCGGATACAGAGTTATACTCATTTTTGATATTATCACTTACATCCTTAAAGGTTACTCCACCCCGCATTCTTAAACGTTGCTCAATGGTGCGTGCTTCTGGCATTGCAATCCACAATACAATATATACAATTGGCACTGCTCCAACCGAAAGTAAGGTAGTAACCACAGCAATGATACGGAACACAACAGGATCGATATCGAAATATGCTCCGAGTCCTCCACAAACACCTCCAAAAACTCTGTCTTCGCGACTTCGGTAAAGTCCTTTGCGCGTATAGTATGGAGGAGGTGCCGAATATTGTTGTTCCGATTCTTTCCGGGGTTCTTCAGCATCTTCTTCATCAACAATGTCGGACGGTTCACCAATGGTTTCGATTATTTCTTCAACCAGTGAAAGACGAATTATATCTTGTCCACTTTTGTAAATAAATAGTTCGGCAATACGGGCTTCAATATCATCTAATATCTCCTGAGCTTCTTCGTTTCTGCTTAATCTGGATTTAATAGTATCCAGGTATTTTTTTAGTTTCTCGTATGCATCTTCTTCAATTTGAAAAACACGTCCGTCGAGATTTATATTGATAGTTTTATTCATGATAGTTAAGTAAAAGAATTAGATAAATTCAACTTTTTATTTTATCAGTCACAACACGTTTAATATGCTTTTGAATGCTTGTATAGAGGTGTTCGTTTGCTTTTTGTCGAGCTTCCTTAACAGAGCATGATCCTAAAATATTTAGCTGCGCACTCATGTCAAAGTTCTCAGTGTGTATTGGTTTTTGACTTGATGGATTTTTCCAGCTGAAAACTCCTTCTGCCTCTATGCTGATTGGTTTATAAAAAGGCATATAAATTAGTTTACCAATGGAGCTTTTCTGTTCCACATAAACATGTATTAAATAGCAGTCAGGGTTTGTTCTCTCATTATCAATGGTGTCAAGTCCATGTAAAACAATTTCGTAAGGTTCATTAAATGAAATAATTGAATCTTCTGCTTCAGAATCAGCACTTGAATAGCTCGAAATTGATTCGTGGTATGAAGTCTTTTGATAGGATATGTTGGTGAACTTACCAATTAAGAGTAATCCGATGACTATTAGTAATCCTATTTTTATAGATTTTTTTCTCATAGTGGTTTGGTTTTTAGGGGTTAAGCCATAAGAAGAAATCCTCCGAACATCCAGAATATAACTTTAAGAACCAATGCTCCGAGTAACAGGAATGCTATTATATATATAATTACCTTGAATATTGTTTTGAAAATCAGTCCAATAATTAATAATACTAGGATTATTGGTAGAGCACCAGGGAAAAAAATATGATTAAACGTAGGAGCAATGCCGTGAGTCATCGACGAAAAAAATGCAAATGGTGCATGAATCACATGGGTACCCAGATCTATAAAATGACTAAAAGCAAAAAGACTTAGAATAACAGCAACTATTATTAACACTGTTTTATCTGATTTTGAAAATCTGCTGAAAAAATTCTCACCTTTTTTATAAGTCTCAGAATGCTTAAAGTTTTTAAAGTTCTTTTTAACCTCATCGTATTCATTCTTAATTGATTCTTCAATGGTGTTGATGGTAATGTGCTTTCCACGCATTTCCAATTTTTGAGCGGTTGTGATTGCCGGAGGAAGAGCCATCCATAAAACCAGATAGATTAAAATTATAGCACCCGATGTAAAAGGTATCAAGATCAATGCAATGATGCGAACAATGATACTGTCGATGTCGAAATAGGCTGCAATACCAGCGCAAACACCACCTAAGATTCGATTGTCGATGTCGCGATAAAACCGTTTGCTTGGTTTAACCAATGCTGTGGAGGTTGGACGGCTACTGGATTGTGATTTTTCTTCTTCGCCAGTCATATCTTCAGGTTGCCCCATAATCGAAATCATTTCCTCAACCATTTGCATGGTTACCACATCAGTCTCACGTTTGATTTTTTCTTCAAAAAGTTCAGCAATGCGCGATTCAATGTCTTTGATAATTTCGTCACCGCTTTCTTGTTTTTTAAAGCTTAGTTCAATTTTTTTCAAATAATCGCTTAATCGGGCATAAGCATCTTCGTCGATAAAAAACTGACTGCCGTTTATATTTATAGTTACTGTTTTGTTCATGGCTATAAATTATTGGGTTGGTGGATCAATTCAACTGCATTAACTAATTCTTTCCAGGACGCGTCCATTTCATTTAAAAAGGTTTTACCCTCTTCGGTCAATGCGTAATACTTTCTTGGCGGCCCCTGAGTTGATTCTTCCCAGCGATAACTTAAAAGTTTGTCATTTTTCAAGCGGGTTAGCAAAGGATACAGGGTTCCTTCAACAACAATCATCTTGGCCTCTTTTAATGTATTAATGATGTCGGAAGCGTAAGCATCGTTATTGGCCAGTATCGAAAGGATGCAATATTCGAGCACTCCTTTTCGCATTTGGGCTTTTATATTTTCTACATTCATATAAGCAGTATTAAAGGTTTGTTTCTAGATGTTCGAAAGTGGTTTTTGTTTAAATAAGAAACCATTTTCAAAACACCGGCTTATATCCAAACTGTCTTTCTTTGTTTTGATTGAGTCAGTTGGTTTATTTGAGTTCTCCTTTTTAGGTGTTGCCGTTTGGCAACCTTTTTTAGTCATCAGTTCAATTTTTTCAAGTGAATCTGTTTTTGAGATTTGGGCGTAATTCAATGGGACAAATGAAAGAATTGCCAGCGCTAACAAAACTCGTTTAAGTTTATTTCGTCTAAATGGTCTCATGACAGAATACTATTTTAAACAATGATATTGGTAATACAAATATATATACAAAAACAGGTACTATGCAATACAAAGTACCATATTTTTTTATCATTTTATTTTCATTTATGCTTGAATCTTAGCTATAGTAAGGGTTTTAGAAAGAAAAATTTTTTCAATCAGGGTGATTATTTTTTTTACTTTTGCTGCAAATTGAGTTCATTTAGATGTTTGAATCAGGATATTTAGCACTTTTTTTAGCTTCTTTTCTGGCTGCAACCGTGGTTCCTTTCAGTTCAGAAGCCATATTATCAGGAATGCTGGCAACGGGTTATGATTTATATTTGAGTCTGGCATTGGCAACATTGGGTAATTGGTTAGGAGGATTGAGTTCGTATTATATTGGATGGTTAGGTAAAACGGAGTGGATCGAAAAATATCTGAGAATTAAACACGAGCAGATTGTTAAAAATCAAAACAAGATTGCCGGTAAGGAATTGTGGATCTCTTTTTTTTGTTGGTTGCCGGGCGTTGGTGACGTGCTGGCTGTTCTTTTGGGCCTATTAAAAGTAAATGTGTGGAATGCTGCTATTGGCATGTTGCTCGGAAAGCTTGTGCGATATATAATATGGGCATTACTGACTCTTAAGGTAATTGAATTGTTTTGATTACTTATAAATCACATCAGTAATATAAATTCTTAGAAAGCTTTTGAGGAAGTCTTCTTAATTTTTATCATTTTTGTGCCTGTTTTAAAAATGATTAATAGTTTTTCGGACTTATTCGAAGCTTTAAAAGATACAGTCAGCCGAAGAAATTGTATGTTGTTTCTAAGTTGATTTTAATTGATTGAATGTTATGACAATAGAAAAAACTGAAGGAATCAGTAATTCATCGTTTGATATTGCTGTACAAAAAAGCCATGCGTTGGAAGCTGATTTGCAATTGAATCCTCAAAAACATCGTGTGCTAACAGGTGATCGCCCAACAGGAAATCTTCATATCGGCCATTATTTTGGATCATTGCAAAATCGTGTTCGTTTGCAAAATATGGGAGTTGAGACTTTTATTGTTATTGCAGATTATCAGGTTTTAACTGACCGGGATGTTTTTAAAGATATTTCGAAGTTTGTGTTGGAATTAACCATCGATTATCTGGCTTGTGGTTTGGATCCTCACAAATTTAAAACACATATTTTTCCGCATAGCCATATCCCTGAATTAAACCAGTTATTGGTACCTTTTCTTTCATTGGTTTCAAATGCAGAGTTGAGTAAGAACCCAACAATTAAGGAAGAAATTCAGGCATCAGGACAAAATGTGATTAATGCTGGTATGTATACTTATCCTGTTCATCAGGCAGCTGATATCCTTTTCTGTAAAAGTGATGTGGTTCCGGTAGGGAAAGATCAGTTACCACATATTGAATTGACTCGTAATATTGCCAAGCGATTCAATAAAAAATTCAAATCTCGCGTATTTCGTGAACCTACAGGTTTATTGAGTGAAACTCCAATGATTCTAGGTTTAGATGGTGGTCAGAAGATGAGTAAAAGTAGAAATAATACCATCATGATTAAGGCCACTGAAGATGAAACTTTGAAAGCGGTTAAATCAGCCAAAACGGATTCAGAAAGATTGATTACATATGATCCTGATAATCGTCCTGAAGTTGCCAATTTGTTGAGAATTGCAGCATTGGCATCAGGTGGTTCTCCTGAGCAACTGGCTGCTGAAATCGGAGATCAGGGAGCTGGTAAATTGAAGCAGGTGGTTACAGAATCTATTAACGAACATTTTCGTGAGATTCGTCAACGTCGCACACAGCTAGAGAGTAATCTTGATTTTGTAAAAGGGATATTAAGAGAAGGTATTTCGGAAGCACGAGGTGTTGCACAAGCTACTCTTGAAGAAGTAAGAGCCGCAATGAATATGGAAATTTAAAAGATTATTCTTGTATAGAATATAGAAAGAAGGGAGGCAGATGCTTCCCTTTTTTTATTGCGCTAAAATGGGATTTAATAAAAATTTAACCTGACGTATTTGTACGTCATAAATAATTGACGTATTTTTACGTCAAAATTAAGAATTATGGCAGAAGCAAAATTTCAGTTATTTGATGACGATTTGCAGGAGCTGGCTCAGCTTTTTAAAGCTTTGGGGCATCCGGCACGATTGCAGATTCTTAAATTTCTGGCATCAAAAAATGCCTGTTTCACTGGTGATATAACAGAGGAGTTGCCATTAGGGCGAACAACTGTCAATCAGCATCTGAATGAACTTAAGAAAGCAAATTTGATTCAGGGTTCTGTTCAGGGAGTAAAAACCAACTATTGTGTAAATGTCTCAGAGATAAGAAAATTGGAAGCCTTGGGAAAGGATTTTTTTGATGGTTTAAATACAATTGAATGTACAGATTGTTAATTGAAATAAAATAATCAGAATATTATGAAAGTATTGATTTTATGCACAGGTAACAGTTGTCGAAGCCAAATGGCTCATGGTTTTTTACAGTCGTTCGACAAGAATCTGCAGGTTTTCTCGGCCGGAACAGAAGCTTCTGGTAAACTTAATGCGAAAGCCGTTCAGGTAATGAGCGAAATAGGTATTGATATCAGTGGACATACCAGTGATTCTGTTTCAAAGTATCTGGATGAAGAATGGGATTTTGTGATAACAGTTTGTGGCGGAGCCAACGAAAGCTGTCCTGCATTTATCGGAAAGGTTAAAAACAGAGTGCACATTGGATTTGACGATCCATCTCATGCCGAAGGAACAGATGAATTTATCATGAGTGAGTTTCATCGTGTTCGAGATGAGATTAAAGAACAGTTTTATCAGTTCTACTTAGAAAATATGAAAGGTAAATAACTTAATTTCAAACGATGAAACCAGAGGATTTAAAGTTAATTGTTCAGGAAAAATACGGTGAAATTGCACATCAAAGCAGAGACTTTAATGCAGGTTCGTGTTGTGGAAGTACGGGATGTTGCGATACTGTTGATTATAGCATCTTTGCCGATAGTTACGACCAGCTTGACGGATATAATCCTGATGCTGACCTTGGTTTGGGTTGTGGTTTGCCAACTCAGTATGCCGGAATCAATCAGGGCGATTCAGTATTGGATTTAGGAAGCGGTGCTGGTAATGATTGTTTTGTTGCCCGTCAGTTGGTTGGCGAAGAAGGTATGGTAACAGGAATTGACTTTACCGATGAGATGCTGAAGAAAGCAAAAGCCAATGCCTCCAAGCTTAATTTTAACAATGTTGAGTTTGTAAAGGGTGATATTGAAGAGATGCCACTTCCGGATAATAACTTCAATGTGGTTATCAGTAATTGTGTTTTAAACCTGGTTCCTGATAAGAAAAAAGCCTTTTCTGAAATATATCGCGTACTGAAACCTGGAGGTCATTTTTCTATTTCGGATGTAGTGCTCGAAGGTGAATTACCTGCTGATTTGCAAAGTGCAGCAGAGATGTATGCAGGATGTGTGTCAGGAGCCATTCAAAAAGAGGATTATCTGCAGGTGATTAAGGATGTTGGTTTTAAATCAGTTCAAATCAAAAAGGAAAAAGTGATTACTGTACCGGATGAAATACTTTTAAAGTATATTTCTCAAAATGAAATTGAGAATTTGAAAGCAAAAGGGACCGGTATTTTTAGTATTACAGTTGTTGGCACCAAATAACTATGGGACAGAAAAAGCAAATTGGTTTCTTTGAGAAGTATCTTACTCTTTGGGTTGCTTTATGCATTGTAGCAGGTATTACTATTGGTCATTTTTTAGGTGATACAGTTAATGTGCTGAGCGGTTTTGAGATTTCCGGAGTAAATGTATTGGTGGCTGTTTTAGTTTGGCTGATGATTTACCCGATGATGCTTCAGGTGGATTTTAGCAGTATTAAAAATGTTGGAAAAAGACCTAAAGGTTTGATGCTAACTCTAGTGGTTAATTGGTTGATAAAGCCTTTTACCATGGCATTTTTTGCCTGGATATTCTTTGATAAGTTATATGCGGCTTATATCGATCCATCACAGGCAGGTGAATATATTGCGGGAGCCATTCTGTTAGGTGCTGCTCCTTGCACAGCAATGGTTTTTGTGTGGTCGTACCTCACCGATGGCGATCCGAACTATACGTTAGTTCAGGTATCTGTTAACGATCTTATTATTCTGGTGGCATTTGTTCCCATTGTCGGCTTATTGCTTGGGATCACCAATGTGAGTATACCATATGATACGCTGGTTGTAAGTGTTGTAGTTTTTGTGGTAGTGCCTTTATTGGCAGGCTCTATTACGAACAGAATGCTTATCAAAAGAAAAGGAAAAGAGTGGTTTACTGATACGTTTCTTCCGAAATTTAAACCGGTAAGTATTGTTGCACTTTTAGCTACGTTGGTTTTGCTCTTTGCTTTTCAGGGACATAACATTGTGAAGGAGCCTTTTATTATTCTTTTGGTTGCGATACCGTTGGTGCTTCAAACCTACTTTATCTTTTTTATAGCATGGTTTGGAGGACGAAAATTAAAATTACCTCATGCAATTTGTTCTCCAGCATCGATGATTGGAGCGAGTAACTTTTTTGAACTTGCAGTGGCAGTTGCAATTGCTTTGTTCGGATTACATTCACCAGCTGCATTGGTAACAGTTGTTGGGGTGTTGGTTGAGGTGCCTGTGATGTTATCTTTGGTAGCCTTGGCCAACCGTTGGAAATATTAAGAAGAAAAGATTGATAGTATTTAGTAAGTAGTTTAAATGTAGAGAACTACTGACTATGACTTCAAACAATTTGAGAGATTATTTTGTAACCATTGAATTATCTTCAACTCTCAAACTTCGGAGTGAAAGCTTAGGACATTGATGAACAATCTTTCGTTTTTTGTCTTTTATCTATTTCTGAATGATTATTTTTGCATCATGATTTATTTAGTATTAGGTATCGTCTTAGCCTTGGTTGTGGCGGTGGTTTTTTCACGTAAATCCAAACCGGGGGAGGAAGAGAAGAAAGTGGAGGTGCCCGATGATTGTTGTGGTGCCCATGAAGTTTGTGAAGCCGATAGTTTACTAAGTGCTGATGGTAAAGCCGAATACTTCGAAGATGAAGAATTAGACAACTACAAGAGTAAAGCAGCAGATAGTTATACCGACGAACAGATAGAGGAATTCAGAGATGTTCTTTTTACTTTGAAAGAACGGGAAGTAGCTGGCTGGTTAAAGAGTTTGCAGGCACGAAATATCAATCCTCCTGAGATAATCAGAGAAGAAGCCTTGATGATTGTAGCGGAAAGAAGATTTGTCAATTGATAAATTAACCAATTGTTTATTTGTGTAATTGCCTAATTGTTGAGTTGTTATTTTCAACTTAACAACTCAACAAATGCTCATCTTAACAATCATAAATCACAATATATATCATTTTCATGAAGAGAGAAAAGCTGTATCTTGAAATCCAATTCAAAATACAGTTCTCATGTTTTCAAAAGATGTATATATAAATCGTAGGAAAAAGCTGCAATCTAAAGTTGAATCAGGTATCATCCTGATGTTGGGTAACAACGACTCACCTATGAACTATGCTGATAATGTATATCATTTCCGTCAGGATAGTACTTTCTTATATTTTTTCGGAATTGATTTGCAGAATCATGCTGCCATTATCGATATTGATAATAACAAGGAATATTTGTTTGGAGACGATATTTCATTAGGTCACATAATCTGGATGGGACCTCAACCTACCATGGAAGAAAAAGCATTTCAGGTTGGCGTTGAGAATGTAAGATCTATGTCAGATTTGTCAAAGATGGTGAATGATGCGATAAAGCAAGGACGAAAGGTTCATTTTACGCCTCCATATCGTGGTGAAAACATTATGTGGATGAGCGATTTGTTGGATGTACATCATTCCAAAGTCAAAGAGATGGCCTCACTGGAACTGACCAAAGCCTGTATTAATATAAGATCAGTGAAAGAGGTGTGCGAGATTGAAGAGATGGAGCGTCATATGGCTACAGCATACAAAATGCATACAACGGCCATGAAAATGGCTCACGATGGAGTTAGTGAGCAAGAGATAAGTGGCGCTTTGGAAGGAGTTTCGATGTCAGGTGGTGGAATTGTTTCATTCCCTATCATTTGTAGTAAGCGTGGAGAGACGCTTCATAATCATTATCACGGAAATATATTACAAAAGGGTGATTTACTCTTGGTGGATGCAGGAAGTGAATCGCCTCTTCATTATGCAACTGATCATACCCGAACAACCGCAGTAGGAGGTAAATATTCGCAACGACAGAAGGAGGTATATGAAATAGTATTAGCCGCCAATAACATAGCCCGCGAAGCAACAAAACCAGGTGTTACCTATAAAGAGTGTCATTTGATTGCCGCACGGGTTATTGCTTCAGGATTGAAAGACCTGGGATTAATGAAAGGTGATGTGGATGACGCTGTTGCTCAGGGAGCGCATGCTATGTTTTTTCCTCATGGATTGGGGCATATGCTGGGACTTGATGTACATGACATGGAAGACTACAATGATACACTTGTGGGGTATATGGATGAAATGGAACGGAGCACTCAGTTTGGTTTATCTGCATTACGTTTAGGACGTACTTTGGAGAAAAACTGGGTTGTAACCAACGAACCCGGTATTTATTTTATTCCAGCTTTAATTGATACCTGGAGGACCGAAGGTAAGTTTAAGGATTTTATCAATTACGACAAGGTAGAGAGTTACAAAGATTTTGGTGGAATACGTCTTGAAGATGATATTCTATTAACTGACGATGGCTGCAGAATTTTGGGAGAACGCATTCCTATCACAATTGATGATGTTGAAGCTGTGGTGCAGGGCAAAGTTTAAGATTAAAATGTTCAGTTTAAAAAAATAACTATATTTGAATGAGCTCTGTACAGAGCTCATTTTTTATCTGATTAACCTAAATTATTACGAATGACACGAATTTTGTATTTGTTTATTGGGCTGATATTGATTGGAAATATCAGTGCCCAGGAAAAAGCTAAATTTGAATTTACCAATATTTACGATATCAAAGCTACTCCTGTAAAAAGTCAGGGTAATACGGGTACATGTTGGGCATTTAGTACCACTTCATTTATCGAATCTGAAATAATTAGATTAGGTGGACCCGAACAGGATTTGTCAGAAATGTACTTTGTTCGTTATGTTTACCCTAAAAAAGCTCAGAAATATGTGATGCTTCATGGTATGGGGAATTTTAGTCAGGGTGGATTGGCTCATGATGTAATGAATTGCATCCGAAATTATGGTATGGCCACTGAAGATGCTTACCCTGGACGAAAAGATATAAACCAGCCACATAATCATACTGAGTTGGAATCATCACAAAAAGTATTACTTGATAATTTTATTGAACAGCGTAAGGCTGAGCCTAGTCCAGTATGGTATGAGGTACTTGCAGGTGTTTTAGATCCATATCTGGGAAAAGTTCCTGAAAAAGTAGAAGGAGTTACTCCACAAGAATTTGCCACAAAGATGAAGATCAATCCGGATGATTACGTAGAATTAACATCTTACACGCATTATCCATTATATCAGCAATCTGATCTAGAAATACCTGATAATTGGGCACATGAAAGATATTATAACGTGACATTGGATGAATTGATTGAAGTTATGAATAATGCCTTGTCTAATGGCTATTCTATTGCCTGGGATGGAGATGTAAGTGAGAAATTTTTCTCGCATAAAAATGGAGTTGCCTTGGTTCCTGTAGATCAAAGTAAAGGTTTTCAACCTCAGGAAGAAAAAGAGATTACTCCGGAAATCCGTCAAGAGGCATTTATGTCATGGCAATCAACCGATGATCATCTGATGCATTTAACTGGAATGGCTAAAGATCAGAATGGGAAAGTTTATTATACTACAAAAAACAGCTGGGGTGAAAAAAGTAATGCCTTTGGAGGGTATTTGTATATGTCGGAGAGTTATGTGAGATTACATACAGTTTCTGTGATGGTTCATAAAGATGCCTTGCCTAAAGCAATTGCAAAGAAGTTAGCATTGAACTAATAATATGTATATAAAAGAAAGCCGGAGATCAAAAGATTATCCGGCTTTTTTATGTTGACTATAGTTATAAACTCCAGTATGTCATGTCTTTTATCTTTCCGCGATAAATGCCTTTCACGTCAACAAAAACACCTTCTTCAACCATAATGGATTTGAAATAAGCTTCATCAAGGTTTATATAGTCTGTATGGTTAACTGCAACAATAATACCATTGTATTTATCCTTGATTTCATCAATCAGACCATAACCGTATTCGTGCATTAATTCTTCTGAAGAAGCATGAGGATCAATGACATCAACCTTCACACTAAATGATTTAAGTTCGTTAACAACATCAGCAACCTTTGAATTTCTAATATCACTTACATTCTCCTTAAATGTTGCACCCATCAACAGAACTTTAGCTCCATTTATTTTATTACCGTTCGAAATCATTTTCTTAACGAGTGTTTTGGCAACATATGCTCCCATCGAGTCGTTGATCGTTCTACCCCCTGTTATGATCTTTGAATGATAGCCCAACTCATTGGCTTTGTATGTCAGGTAATATGGGTCAACACCAATACAGTGACCTCCAACCAAACCTGGGAAGAATTTAAGGAAGTTCCATTTTGTACCTGCCGCTTCCAGTACTTCAAAGGTATTGATGTTCATTCTGTCAAATATCAACGATAATTCATTCATCAAAGCAATGTTGACATCACGTTGAGTATTCTCAATAATCTTTGCAGCTTCTGCAACTTTAATACAGCTTGCTTTGTGGATACCGGCTTTAATAATGCTGGCATAAACAGCTTCAATAATTTCTGCTGATTCCGCGTCACTCCCTGATACTATTTTTAATATTTTGGTAAGTGTGTGTTCTTTATCTCCCGGATTAATTCTCTCAGGGCTATAACCCACTTTGAAATCAACATTAAATTTCAAACCCGATTCAGCTTCCAGAATAGGTACACAATCTTCTTCGGTACATCCAGGGTAAACCGTCGATTCAAAGACAACGATATCACCTTTTTTAAGTGCTTTACCTACAGTTCTGGTTGCACCTAATAAAGGAGTCAGATCAGGTAAATTGTGTTGATTGATTGGTGTGGGAACCGCAACCACATGAAAGTTGGCTTCTTTAAGATCATCTGGACTTGCGGTAAAATGGATATCGCAACCATCAAAGTCTTCGCTAACTAATTCATTACTTGGATCTATTTTGTTACGCATTAGATCAACTCGATCTTGCTTAATATCAAAACCAATGACTGACATTTTTCTTGCAAATTCCAGAGCAATTGGTAATCCTACATAACCAAGTCCGATTACAGACAGTTTAATCTCTTTATTTAGTAGTTTCTCTAACATGATTTATAAATTGGCTGGTTTGTTTAGATAAATTCTTTCGATGATATCAACCACTTTAAGGCCTTCAAGCGCATTGGTTGTAATGGTTGTATTTCCTTTTATTACCTCAACAACATTATCAATAACGTAATGATGATTGGCTGCAGATCCTTTATAAGGTCCATAATCATTTGGCGGGTTTGATTCTGCCAAAACAGGCATCTGGTAATCTTTTACATGGCATTCAACAACCTCATTCATATACTGACCAGAAACTTTAACAGTTCCCTGACTACCGATTATGGTAATGCTACTTTCAAGATTTTTGTCCCACACAGCAGTACTGTAATTCAAGCTGCCTGATCCGCCATTGATAAAGTCAAATGTAACAAATCCACTGTCCTCGAAATCTGTGGATTTTTGATGTGCAAAATCTTTAAAATTTCCTTGAATATTAGTGATGTCTCCAAAAAGCCAGTACATGATATCAATAAAATGAGAGAACTGAGTGAATAATGTACCCCCATCCAGCTCTCTGTTACCATGCCAGTTTCCTTTGCTGTAATAACGATCATCACGATTCCAGTAGCAATTGAGTTGAACCATAAAAATGTCACCTAATCTTTTCGCTTCTACCATTTCTTTAAGCCAGACACTTGGAGGTGAATAGCGATTTTGCATCACAGCAAATACCTGTTTTGACATTTGTAGCGCCTTGAAGATTACTTTTTCAGCGTCTGCTTTGCTCAAAGCCATTGGTTTTTCAACAACTACATGTTTTTTTGCCTCTAAAGCTTCAATTGCCTGCTCTGCATGCAGACCGTTAGGAGTGCATATGTTTACGACGTCCACATCAGGCTGGTTTTTTAATAGTTCACTAATTGAAGTGTAAAAAGGAACATTTTCTTGCCAGTTTAGATCTTCTTTGGGTCTGATATCGCACACTGCCAGTAGCTCAGCATCCTCATTGCGTTTGATCATTTCTGAATGACGCTTGCCAATATGTCCCAGGCCTATTACGGCAAATTTTATCTTTTGATTTGTACTCATTTATTTTGGTAACTTTCTTACGTTATTTTCCTCCAGAATGTATTTGTCTTGACTTTCAGGGCAGGTGGCAATTCCTTGTTCATTAAATTGTAACTGATGACCAAACTCACTCATCCAGCCAATTTGCTTTGATGGATTACCAACTACTAAAGCATATGGAGGTATGGTTTTAGTTACAACAGCTCCTGCTCCAATAAAAGCATATTCGCCAATATCGTGTCCACAAACAATGGTGGCGTTGGCTCCGATTGTAGCACCTTTTTTTACCGTTGTTTTCTGATATTGTCCTCTTCTGTTAATGGCACTTCGTGGATTAATCACATTGGTAAAAACCATTGACGGACCTAAAAATACATCATCTTCACAAATAACGCCTGTATAAATGGAAACATTATTCTGTACTTTTACATTTTTCCCAAGTTTTACATCCGGTGAAATAACAACGTTCTGGCCAATGTTGCAGTTGTCTCCAATTACACAGTTAGGCATAATGTGAGAAAAGTGCCATATTTTAACGCCTTTGCCAATAATGCACGGAGAATCGATTACAGCTGTTTCATGCGCAAAAAATTGTTTATTGGCCATGATTGAAAAAGCGTTTAATGGTTGATGTAATATCTTTTAGCTGTTCTTCAGATAGCTCTGTATGCATTGGCAATGATAGAACCTGTGTGCTTAGATCTTCTGAGTTAGGCAATGATGAATCAGAATCCTGATATGCAGCAAAGGCTTCCTGCTGATGCAAAGGAACAGGATAATAAACCATGGATGGTATATTATTTTCTTTCAAAAAGTTTTGTAATTTATCCCTCTCTCCATTCTTAACCTTTATGGTGTATTGATGGAATATATGATCTGAATCTGAACTTCGCGTAGGAATTACAAGATTATCAATCTCTTTTAATTCTTCGTCGTACCATTTTGCTGCAGTTTTGCGTCTGTTGTTAAAATCATCCAAATGTTTTAGTTTAACATCTAAAACAGCAGCCTGCAAAGTGTCAAGCCTGGAGTTGACTCCGATAATCTGATGGTAATATTTCTTTTGGGAACCATGATTGACAATCATTCGCATTTTTTCCGCCAAAGAATCATTATTTGTGAAGCAGGCACCTCCATCACCAAAACATCCTAAGTTTTTGGAAGGAAAAAAGGATGTGCAGCCAATATCACCAATTGTACCAAGTTTTGTTGTGCTTCCATTAACATTATAATCACAACCAATGGCTTGAGCTGTATCTTCAACAACTTTTAAGTGATGTTTTTTAGCGATACTCATTATGGCATTCATATCAGCACCTTGACCAAACAGGTGAACCGGTATGATTGCTTTTGTCATAGGTGTAATAGCCTTTTCAACTTCTTCAGGAAGTAATGTGAAGGTATCTGGTTCTACATCTACAAGAACAGGTTTTAATTTTAGTAGGGCAATAACTTCAACTGTTGCAATAAAAGTAAATGTAGAGGTGATTACTTCATCTCCGGGTTGAAGGTTCAAAGCCATAAGAGCTATTTGTAGAGCATCTGTTCCATTTGCACAAGGGATAACATGCTTAACATTTAGGTACTTCTCAAGATTGGATTGAAATACTTTGACAGCAGGACCATTAATGAAAGATGTTTGTTCTAAAACATCGGCCATTGCTTTGTCAATGTCACTTTTTAGACGTAAGTATTGACTGTGCAGGTCTACCATTTTATGCTGTTCCATCAATTTAATTTTGAGTTGTGAATTTAGATAAAATCAAAAACCGAAGTTCATTCCAAGTGAAACTATTTGATTACCTGCAAGAAAGTAGGGATTAGTGTACTTTTCTGAGTCAGTGCCATCGTATAAATTATGCTGATATTCAACAAAAATATATCCGTCGTTCACAATTTGGTAACTTCCTTTGAGCGTAAAATTAGTGTTTTTGTAGCGTACTTCGTTCATAAAAGGCAATCCTCTTCTTATTTCTTCCTGCTCCTGATTAATTTCAGTATGCAAATCCATTTCATTATTATCAAAAATACTCTGATAATCTTTGCCTTTTCGAATGATAGTTAACCTGGCAGACAAATCAAGGCCTTTTAATGGCTTATGCCTTATCATAAAAAATAATTCATCGGAATTATCAAGTGTGTAGCTTCCCAAGGTGTATTGATTACTCATGAAAGAAAGCGAAGGTACAAAGTGCTGATACACCAATGGACGTATAATTGTATATTCTGCAGTGAAAGATGTATTGTGGAGGATATCCGTTAAACGTCCGCCAATTTTCCAAGCGACATCATTTGATTGTTCATTCTTTTTAAGCAGGTTGCTAATGCTTATCTCATCAATGAATAAGCTGGTGTATAGATGAAGGTTTTTAATTTGTCGGCTATCAATATCGATAAACATCTGGGCATTTTGTCCAACCCAGTTATCCCACGAATTATAAGTGTGGTCAGCCGATTTATAAAATAAAAAAGGTACAGCATAGGCTGGATTGAAATTGACATCACTATATATAATGGAGTTGCCGAATGAGATATTTAGTTTTGACCATGGTCGAATCGTAAAGATATTAGAGGCTACAAATTTATTGGTATAAACTTCCCGTTCACCGTTAAATACCGAATATGTTCTGGATGAATCGACCACTTCACTAACCAGCCATCCGTGTAAATAATTAAAGTCAAACCATTTTGCCGGTGATATCTTAAATGACAAATATCCAAATGAAGGCGTGCGACCAGAAAATATTACTGACTGGCTATAACTATTTCCCCATTGAAAGTGATCTTTATGTAATCCGATACTTCCCCATTTCCATGAATAGGTTATCCCTCCTCTTGTTTCTGAATAATCCTTGTTGTCGTTGTCTCCTTTATATACAACCCCAGATCTATTGGTAATGTACTCGGGTCCTCCTAAAAAGAATGATTCATGATTGTCGCGTAAGCTTCCGTAAATGGAAACATGTTTTCCGATGGTACCATAAAATTCAGCACCTCCCCAACGATGGTATTCAGTTTTATCACCATTATTAAAAAACTGTCCACCAAGAATTGGATTTATGGTCAGATTGAATAATGAGTCGCTGAAATAAAATAAGTCCCATCTCTTGTCAAACGATTTGCCAATTAATAGTTCTTTATTAAAATCTTTAAGATAAAAAGTCAGTTCTTTTTGCTGACGGTTACTTAAGAGTGGATTTTGGTCGCATAACCTTAACCATTCTGCTATTTGTTGTCGGCTGTAGGGTTTAATGCTGGAATTAACATCGATAAGTCCTTTGTTGGCAAGTTCATCTATAAAATCATAAACCGATTCATTACTGATATGATAGGGAGTGTTTTGGCTAATGGAATAAAAACACGATGTAGTGAGAAAAGTTATGAAGAGTATTATTTTTTTCATGGCGCTTTACTGGTTGAAACGAAGATACATAAAAGGGTAATGTCTTCAAACTGAAGTTGACAAAGCAGACTATTGCTGTGGTGTATCAAAAGAAAGAGGGTGTCCAAAAAGTGATTCTGCAAATAAGGAATCTTTCAAATTGTAACTTTACTTTCATTATACCCCACCAAACCTCCCCTAAAAGGGA